>JBIILF010000156.1:0-2570 GCA_044232785.1 Candidatus Planktophila sp.
TCGAAATGGCCCATAGATGGCGGTCAAGCGCTTGCGCAGTTCGTAGCCATGAAGACTGTTCTGCGAAAGCAGACCCAGAAGGGCGAATTCGAGTGATTCACTACGTGAGCGCACGACTTCCCCTTCCTCTATCCATTAGTACGGCTGATATATCCATGTATATATCGATTCGATATATCGATGCGATAGTTAAACCGATTTCACGCCTATGCGCAACCTGAACACGCTCGCCTCGGGCGTGTCTAAATTACTGGGAACTCGCCGAGTGACCTAGGCAACTTACTCACAAGTCGGATTTACCCTAGTTTCAGCGCCTTCAAACCTATTGAGGGCCTCTAGGAAGGGCCTATCCCGATATGTCTCTACTTACTTGGAAAATGCATGGCGATGGCAAGAGCATTGCTGCCGGTGCCGTGGTTTCAACTGATGAACGCCTGAGCTGGCCACGCACCATTGGTGTCGGCTTACAACATATAGCTGCCATGTTCGGCGCGACCTTCTTGGTCCCAATCATCACTGGCTTTCCGCCAACAACCACGCTTTTCTTCTCTGGCGTAGGCACAATACTATTTTTAATAATCACTGGAAATAAATTACCTAGCTATCTAGGTTCATCGTTTGCATTCCTGGGGCCAATTGGCGCAGCAATGGCAGCGAATGCAACTGGTGGAATGGCTGCCGCACTTGGTGGCATCGTATTCACAGGCGCCGTGCTTGCTGCAGTTGGATTCGCAGTTAAAGCAGCCGGTATCGGTTGGATAAATTGGTTGATGCCACCAGTTGTAACTGGCACCATCGTTATGGTGATTGGTCTCAACTTAGCTGGAGCCGCTAAAGGTAACTTCACTGCAGATCCACTAATTGGAATCATCACACTAGGCAGCATTGGCTTGTTTAGCGTGCTATCTAAAGGCTTCATGAGCCGCATCAGTATTTTTCTTGGTTTAGTTGTTGGTTATTTGGTTGCGCTATTCCAAGGCGATGTTAAAACCGAAGGCATCACCGCAGCTGACTGGTTCGCGCTTCCATCATTTACTGCACCTACTTTTGATATGAGCATCATGGTTCTCTTCTTGCCTGTTGTGCTTGTGTTAATTGCCGAAAATGTTGGTCACGTAAAAGCTGTTTCAGCAATGACTGGCAAGAATCTCGATGACCAAATGGGCAATGCGCTTATGGCTGATGGTGTTGCAACCTCTCTTGCCGGTTTTGGTGGCGGTTCAGGTACAACTACATATGCCGAAAACATCGGCGTCATGGCAGCAACTCGAGTTTACTCAACAGCTGCATACTGGATTGCTGGTATCGGCGCAGTTGTTCTATCACTATCGCCAAAGTTTGGCGCCGTACTTAGCGCGACTCCAGTTGGAGCACTTGGTGGCGTATCAACAGCGTTATTTGGCATGATCGGAATCCTTGGTGCTCGCATCTGGATTGACAATAAAGTTGACTTTGCTAATTCCACAAACCTACTGATCGCATCTTCTGCGCTCATTATTGGTATCGCTGACTACTCATGGACAAGAGGCGATTACACATTCACTGGAATCGTAAACGCAACGCTAGTAGCGGTAATCGGCTACCGAGTGCTAAATGCGCTAGCAGAAGCACGAAAGTAAACCTGCTTAGTTCGTATCTGCAAAAGGGGTCGGGAAACCGGCCCCTTTTGTATTTCCCAAACTTTTCATTCACAAAGCATTAGAATTTTGAAATGGTAATACCATCGCGCCTCACTGAGTACATCATTGCCGCGATGATTATTATTTTGGCCCCTGGTCCAAGTGTGCTTTTTGTAATAGCGCGAGCTATCGCCTGGGGTCGCAAGGTTGCCGTGGTAACTGTCGCAGGAAATGTAACTGGGGCTTTCGTTCTATCTTCCTTAGTGGCATTCGGTTTAGGCCCGATTCTGCAGCGTTCGGATTTAGCTTTCGTTGCAGTTCAATGGGGTGGCGGACTTTATTTGGTCTATCTCGGTATCGATGCGATCCGAAAACGAAAAGTGCATGCAGCAGATATGACTAACCAAGGTCCAGTTGAACCTCGAGTTTTTCAATCTATCCGTGATGGTTTCATGGTCGGCGTTTTAAATCCTAAAGGTTTAGTTTTCTATGCCGCTGTCTTGCCACAATTTATCGATCGTGATCGCGGTAACGTTACTGGGCAACTACTTTTTCTCGGCGCCTTGTTCTCAGTTCTGGCTTTCTTCAGCGACGGCAGTTGGGGCTTGCTCGCAGGAACTGCGCGAGCCTGGTTAGCAGGTGATGCGAGTAGACTGGAAAAACTTAGAGCTACTGGAGGTTGCGTAATGATTCTTTTAGGTGCCTCGGTAATACTTTCAACTGCACTAGGACTCCTGTGATTAAGAAACCAGCGAAGCCCGCGCGCGACACCATTGCACCAAGTGATTTAACTTTTGGTTTAACTACTTGCAAACGCTGCATCTGGATTAAGTACTGGTTCAAGGTAACTTTGCCCGGCCAATTCCCGATTGTAGGCACGCTTTCGAAATTGCAGGAAGCACAGTTTCGTGGCGCGAATATGCCAGATCTCGATCCTTCGTTACGCCCAGG
>JBIILF010000157.1:0-2569 GCA_044232785.1 Candidatus Planktophila sp.
AGGCACTGGCGATGGCCATGCCCTTGCGCTAAAAGTTGGCGCAAATTTAGTTGATATGGAATTCTTGCAATTCCACCCAACCGGAATGGTCTGGCCGCCATCTGTTCGCGGAATTTTAGTTACTGAATCGGTTCGTGGCGAAGGCGGCGTTTTAACAAATACCAATGGCGAGCGCTTTATGTTCAAGTACATCCCAGAGGTATTTAAAGATAAGTACGCCGATAACGAAGCTGAAGCAGATCGTTGGTATCTAGATCAAGATAACAACCGCCGCCCACCTGAGTTATTGCCACGCGATGAAGTTGCCCGCGCAATCAATACCGAAGTTAAAGCTGGTCGCGGCACCGAACATGGTGGCGTTTATCTAGATGTTTCCAAGCGAATTCCAGCCGATGTAATTAAAAAGCGTCTGCCATCTATGTGGCACCAGTTCTACGAATTAGCGGGCGTGGATATCACCAAAGAAGCCATGGAAGTTGGCCCAACTTGTCACTATGTAATGGGTGGCGTTGAAGTAGAGCCAGATAACGCAGCTGCTATTGGAGTTCCGGGCCTATTTGCCGCAGGCGAAGTTGCCGGTGGAATGCACGGATCAAACCGCCTGGGCGGAAACTCACTTTCAGATCTTTTGGTATTTGGTCGTCGCGCAGGAATGGGCGCCGTTGAATATGTAAAGAACAACGGCGCGAATCCAGTAAGCGATGCATCAATTAAAGCCGCTGCAGCTCGAATCGAAGCGCCATTTGCGCGCGAAGGTGGCGAGAATTCATATTCATTGCACGCTGAACTACAAGAAGTAACTCATAACTTGGTCGGCATTATTCGCACTGGTAAAGAAGTTGAAGAAGCTATTGCCAAGATTGCAGATATTCGCAAACGCAGTGCAAATGTTTCAGTTGCCGGTGGACGTAAGTTCAACCCGGGTTTCCATTTAGCTTTCGACTTAGACAATATGTTGTTAGTTGCCGAAAGCACCGCAAAGTCTGCGCTTCGTCGTGAAGAATCACGTGGCGGTCATACTCGCGATGATTTCCCTGGTATGAATTCAACTTGGCGTCAGGTCAATCACATTTCCTCCTTTGATGGCAAGCAAGTAAATGTAAAAGCGCAACCGCTGCCACCAATGCCTAAAGAGTTATTCGATCTCTTTGATATTCACGAACTCGAGAAATATCTGACCCCCGAAGAAATTGCGAAAGGCGGTTCCAACTAATGACTCGCAAACTAAATCTTCGAATTTGGCGCGGCGATGCTACTGATGGTGGATTACAAGATGTTGTTGTAGATGCCAATGAGGGCGAAGTTGTTCTCGATGTAATTCACCGTGTGCAAGCAACCCAAATGGGCGACTTAGCTGTTCGCTGGAATTGCAAAGCCGGTAAATGCGGTTCTTGCTCAATGGAAATTAACGGAAAGCCTCGTCTTGCTTGCATGACCCAAGTTGCTTCATATGGCGAAGACGAAACCATTACCGTTACGCCACTTCGTGCTTTCCCAGTAATTAAAGACCTCGTTACCGATGTGTCCTTTAACTACCGCAAAGCCATGGAAATACCTGCTTATGAGCACCCTAAAGATCTTGCACCAGGCGATGCCCGCATGGAGCAAATTGATGTTGAGCGCTCGCAAGAATTCCGTAAGTGCATCGAATGTTTCCTTTGCCAAGATACTTGCCACGTAATTCGCGACCACGAAGAGAATAAGAAGTCTTTTGCCGGACCTCGTTTCTTTATTCGTATCGCTGAATTAGATATGCACCCACTTGATATGTTGAAGAATCGCAAGCGCACTGCGCAAGAAGAGCACGGCCTTGGAATGTGTAACATTACAAAGTGCTGTACTGAAGTTTGCCCAGAGCACATCAAGATCACTGACAATGCAATTATTCCGATGAAGGAACGCGTTGTAGATATTAAGTACGATCCAGCACGCATGTTTGCTGGTCTACTAAAGCGCGATAAGCGCAACTAATGAACTTGCTAATCCGGTGGGGTGCACTAGCTGCATCTTTCTGGGTAGCAACTGCGCTGATTCCGGGCATTGATGTCATTGGCGGCTTCACAACTTACCTATGGGTGGCACTTTTATTCGGCTTGATTAATTCGATTCTAGGCGGCTTAGTTAAATTGTTAACTCTGCCCGCAGTTATTTTAACTTTCGGGTTATTTTTAATTGTGGTCAACGCTTCGATGTTAATGCTTACTGCCGAGTGGAGCGACAAACTAGATGTCGATGGTTTCTGGCCAGCAGTACTTGCCTCTCTAGTAATCAGTGTGATGACTCGTGTGCTGGGCGGAATTTCCAAGAAAGCGATTTCGAACTGAAATCGTTAGTTCTAGTTTCCATCGGCGGAGTCGCCGGAACATTGGTGCGCTTTGCCTTAGGCCTAGTAATTGAAAATGATCGAACTGGAACTTTGACCGCTAATTTAATTGGCGTAGCGTTAGCTGCAGCGCTATTAGTTTTGATGGAGCGCCGCGGAATAACCGAACTACGCCATCTGCTTCTGCCTGGTTTCTGTGCCGGCCTGACAACTTTTTCTGCAGTAACTGCTGAATCACTAGAACCT
>JBIILF010000158.1:0-2554 GCA_044232785.1 Candidatus Planktophila sp.
AACCGAACGCTGCTGCAAAAGCAAGAACTATCGGCTTCAGCGAAATTCCTTCGGAGACTTCTGGGCCACTTGCGCAGAAGGCGCCAAATAGTGCAACGACGACTCCGAGCCATTGACCGCGTGATAGCTGTTCGCCACCAATTAAGGCAAACGCGAGTGGGAAAACGGCGCTCAGCGAACTAATTGGCGAAACTACGCCCATCTTTCCGGTGCTTAAACCGATGTACAAGCAGATCAAACCGATGTAACCGAAAATTCCGGCCCCAACTCCGGCCCAGAAAAATCCAGAGAAAAAACCATCTTGCCCAAATGCCACAGCGCCGCGTTCACCAGTTGCAAAGATCAGGAAAATACCAAATGCCAAACCAATTAATTGGGTAACGCCCAGAACCGCAAAAGCTTGATATTTCTTACTTAACCGGCCAGCCTGAAAATCAGCACTACCCCAAAGGGCGCTAGAAAGGAGTGCTAGTGCAAATGCCATCGCAGAAGCGTACAGCCCTGCCTCCCGTAAATAGCGCTTCATATCTTTAGAATTAACCAGTGGATGCCGCAGCCTTTGATCGAATGATTGATCAACTTCGGGCTGTTGATACTCGTTCTGAAATTATTCTGGAAGAAGTTCCTGCGCCTCAGAAGCTAGCTAAATATTCCTTCGCCTTTTCCGCAGATGTCAGCAACGGTTTAACTGGCGATGCCGAAGATGGCGTTGGCTCCGGTCGCTTTGTTTTGTTGCACGAACCAGGTGGGCAAGATACTTGGGAATCTGATCTGCGTTGTGTCACTTTCATGAGCGCTGATGTCGAACCAGATATGCATGAAGATCCGATGCTTTCTGATGTTGGCTGGTCTTGGTTCTTGGATTCATTAGCAGATGCCGGCTGCCAATATGCAGCACCAAGTGGCACCGTGACAAGAGTTAATAGCGCTTCCTTCGGAAAGTTAACCGGTCGTAGCAATGAAGCTGAAATCGAAATTCGGGCATCTTGGTCACCCATCATCAATTCAAATGATGAAATGATTAATCACATAACTGCTTGGTGCAATCTGCTAGCTACCGTTGCAGGATTGCCACCAATTCCAGATGGCGTTTCGGTCATTACGCCTTCTCGCAGTCGTCGAACTAGTTAAGTTCTTAAATGAGTGAAGCCGAGGTAAACACCGCAACCCCATTGTTAACACCAGCAGCGGGCACACCCGATGTCATTGATACTGAAGCTGCTTTCAGAGTTGCGCTTCTAGATTTAGCCAAAGGTGCCGGTCCATTTGCAGTTGATGCCGAACGTGCTTCCGGCTACAAATACAGCGCACGCGCATATCTGATACAGATCAAACGAAATGGTGGCGGTCTTCATTTAATTGATCCAATTCCATTTGGTCCTGGCCATCAACTATTTATCGAACTAAATGAGCTGCTAAATACTGCTGAAGTAATTCTTCACGCGAGCACGCAAGACTTACCTTGCTTGCGCGAATTGGGCATTAATCCAAAACTATTGTTCGATACTGAACTAGGTGGACGCATTGCCGGATTACCTCGAGTTGGTTTAGGCCCATTACTTGAGGCGCATCTAGGAGTTCTGTTAGCGAAAGAACATTCTGCAGTTGATTGGTCAGTGCGGCCACTACCGCAAGACTGGTTGAACTACGCAGCTCTTGATGTTGAATTGCTAATCGAGTTACGTAACATCATCGCCCAACTTTTACTTGATGCTAAAAAATTGCATTGGGCCGAAGCAGAATTCGCAGCAATTTTAGCTGCGCCACCTAGCCCGCCACGCGTTGATCCATGGCGACGTACTTCAGGTATGCATAAGATTAGAAAACGAAATCAATTAGCAATCATTCGATCACTTTGGAATGTTCGTAATGAGATTGCAGCTGGTCAAGATGTATCTCCTGGTAAATTATTAAATGACAGCGCGATTGTTGAGCTAGCGATGAATCCGCCAACTAATAAACGTGAATTCGATAAAGTCTTACGTCCAATAGGTTTACGAGCTCGCTGGAAAGATAATTTAGATATTTGGTTAGCAACAATTAGCACCGCTGTTGCAATGCCAGAGAATGAACATCCGGAAATGCGCGCTGCTGGTGACTCGATGCCACCTACGAAAATTTGGAAAGAACGTTTCCCCGAAAAATACGCACCGTTTACACATGCGCGCGCCGCAGTTGAAGCACGCGCTGCAGAGCTAAATATTCCGGTCGAAAATTTGATTGCACCCGATGTGATTAGAAAGCTAGTTTGGAAACTTTCTCCCGATGTCGCGAAGGATGCTCTCGAACTTGGGGCGCGGCCATGGCAGGTGGCCGAAATTGCCGATTTAGTTTCGGCTGCCCTGCTTGAACGTGAGCCTTTAGCCGTCGCTGAGCCTGCCGAGCCTGCAACTGAGCCAGAGTGATCCGAATTACGCAACACTGGAGTTGCGTAATTAAATTGACCCTAGTACGTTAAACCCATGTTGAGCACATTCATTATTGCCCTGCGCGAGGGCCTAGAAGCAGCCCTAATCGTAGGAATTCTCGTTGCCTACCTCGTAAAGACTGGCCG
>JBIILF010000159.1:0-2550 GCA_044232785.1 Candidatus Planktophila sp.
AAGATATTGTTCGCGTGGCTCGCGAATGCGCCATTGATTTAGCACGCGATGGTGTTGTCTACGCCGAAGTTCGTGGTGCTCCTGAACTATTTCTGGAGAAAGGTTTATCTCTTTCTCAAGTAATCGAAGCAACGCTTGAAGGCTATCGATTAGGCGAAGCCGATGCTAAAGCCGAAGGTTTTAAAATTCGAGTCGTTTCATTGCTCTGTGGAATGCGACAAAATAAACGTTCTCAAGAAGTTGCTGAATTAGTTGTTAAATATCGCGACCAAGGAGTAGCTGGCTTCGATATAGCTGGTCCGGAAGATGGATTCCCACCAAGTGATCAACTTGAAACCTTTGAATACTTACGTCGCGAAAATGCTCACTTCACAATTCATGCTGGTGAAGCTTATGGACTTCCTTCGATTTGGGAAGCAATACAACTTTGCGGCGCTGAGCGCTTAGGCCACGGCGTACGAATTATTGATGATGTTGATTTCTCAAACGGTGAAGCCAAACTAGGTCGATTAGCTTCCTATGTACGTGATCGCCGAGTTCCACTTGAGATGTGCCCAACTTCTAACTTGCAAACTGGCGCAGCTGCCTCAATCAAAGAGCATCCAATCGGTGCTTTAGCAAAGTTGCGTTTTCGAGTGACCGTAAATACCGATAACCGATTAATGAGTGATACATCAATGACTCATGAAATGAATGAGTTGGTAAGCGCCTTTGATTGGAATTTCCTAGATCTCCAACGCGTGACTATCAACGCTTTAAAGAGCGCATTTATCCCATTTGAAGAGCGCTTAGTGATCATCGAAAAGGTAGTTAAACCAGCTTATTTAGCTGTTTCAGCGGAATAACTAATTTCCGATCGGATGCCAGACTGTCTTGGCTTCTAAGTAAGCCAAAATTCGACCAGGTTCGGCCGTTTTTGTAAATGCTGAAATTCGCTTTAAGTTTTCGACACCAGCTTCTTTGATCGCGCCATGTTGCTCAACTGGTAGCCCAGAAATATCTAGCCCATCGATATCCATATGGGATGCAAACCAAGGCGCTAATTCACTTTGTTGGCCAGAGAGAATGTTTAGAACGCCATGTGGCAGATCGCTAGTTGCAACTACTTCCGCAAAACTAATTGCTGATAGGGGAGCGGTGCTTGAAGCCAATGCAACTACAGTATTTCCAGAAACCAAAATAGGTGCAATAGCTGCGACAAAACCGAGTAGCGGTTTCTCAATAGTTGCGATTGCGCCAACGACACCGAGCGCTTCTGGAACTGTGAAATTATAGAACGGGCCTGACACTGGATTCGTTGAACCAGCCAAGGATGGCAATTTGTCGCTCCAACCGGCATACCAAACTAGTAGATCAACCGCATCGCTAACTTCTTGCAGGGAATCTTTAGCTGATACGCCAGTTTGCAGCGAAATCTCTTGCGCAAATTGATCGCTGCGGCCTTCAAGCATTTCAGCAATGCGATACATAATTTGGCCGCGGTTAAATGCAGTTGCTTTTGCCCAACCAGGTTGCGCTGCTCTTGCTGCTACAACTGCTTCGCGCAAATCTTTTCGGGAGGCCAGGCAAGCATTTGCTAAGAACTCACCTTTTTTGCCATTGATCTCATAAGAGCGACCAGATTCAGTGCGCGGAAACGCACCATTGATATATAGCTTGTAAGTTTTCATAACTTCCAGGCGACCGCTCATTTTGCTGATCCCTTCAAGTAAGCGCTAAGGCCATGTCGACCACCTTCGCGACCCCAACCAGATTCCTTATATCCACCAAATGGGCTAGCTGGATCAAATTTATTAAAGGTATTAGCCCAGATAACTCCAGCCCGAAGTTGTTGGGTAGCCCAGAGAATATTTGAACCTTTCTCGCTCCAGATGCCTGCGGAGAGCCCAAATGGGGTGTTATTGGCCTTTTCAATGGCTTCTGCAGGGGTGCGGAAAGTTAATACTGAAAGTACTGGCCCGAAAATTTCTTCTCGCGCGATGCGGTGGGCTTGAGTGACGCCAGTGAAAATTGTGGGCGCAAACCAGAAACCTTTATCGGGCATTGCGCAATTAGTACTCCAACGACCAGCACCTTCAGCTTCGCCGGCAGCCGTTAATTCACGGATCTTTGCTAATTGCTCAGCCGAGTTAATCGCGCCCAGATCAGTATTTTTATCAAGCGGGTCACCAACGCGGATTTTATCCATGCGGCGCTTTAACTTCTCGAGAACTTCATCAGCGATGCTCTCTTGCAGAATTAAACGCGAACCAGCACAGCAGACATGGCCTTGGTTAAAGAATATGCCATTAACAATACCTTCAACAGTCTCATCGATTGCAGCATCGCCAAAGACAATATTGGCACCTTTGCCGCCAAGTTCGAGCGTTAAAGATTTATTAGTTGGGGCGACAGCACGAGCAATTAACTTTCCAACTTCAGTTGAACCAGTAAATGCAATTTTATCAATTCCTGGATGGTTAACGATTGCAGATCCTGTGCTGCCATCACCAGTAACGATATTTACTACGCCATCAGGTAATCCGGCTTGTTGGCAAACTTGTGCAAATA
>JBIILF010000160.1:0-2512 GCA_044232785.1 Candidatus Planktophila sp.
CAGCGCTCTTACGTAGGGCAGAATTGCCCAATGAGCGCAATCGAGTTTCCAGCCGAGCTAGCGGCTCGGTTAAGCGATCCCAGCGCCTTAATTCCCGCGATCGCCCAAGATGCCGCAACCGGTGAAGTATTGATGCTGGCTTATATGAATCATGCCGCTCTATCTCAAACGCTCTCGACTAAAGCAGCCACTTACTGGTCACGTTCGCGTAATGAACTTTGGGTTAAAGGTGCAACTTCTGGACATACCCAAGAAGTTGTTTCGGTTTCGTTAGATTGCGATAGCGATGCAATTTTAATCAAAGTAAAACAAGTTGGCGCTGCCTGTCATACCGGCGATCGCACCTGTTTTCATACTGAATTAATTAGTGAGTAGTCAGATGCAGTTAACTGAATTTCGTGAGTATGCACGTAACTTCAATGTGGTTCCAGTTTCCCGAAAGTTATTAGCCGATGGCGAAACTCCGCTGGCGGTATATCGCAAACTTGGCGGAAACCGAGCAGCTACCTTTCTATTGGAGTCAGCTGAACATGGCGGTGCCTGGTCGCGCTATTCCTTTATCGGAGTAAATTGCGAAGCCACACTTACTGTTGAAAATGGATTAGCAACTTGGTTAGGTAAGCCGCCTGCAGGTGCGCCTTCAGGCATAGATCCACTTGCAGCGCTTCGTCAAAGTGCAAATCATTTGAAGTCACCAAAAATTGCCGGATTGCCGCCACTAACTGGTGGCTTAGTTGGCTACCTTGGTTATGACAGCGTGCGCAGGTTAGAGAAGTTACCTAATTTGGCAATAGATGATTTACAGATTCCCGAGTTAGCATTTATGTTAACGACCGATCTAGCCGTACTTGATCACAGCGATGGCACCATAACTTTGATTGCAAATGCAATTAACTGGGATGGCAGCGACGAAAGAGTTGATGAGGCTTATTACGCAGCTGTCGCACGGTTAGATCAAATGGCGAAAGATTTGTCAGCACCGCTACCAGGACACTTGTCAGAGTTAAGTAAACCAGCAACTGGTGAGATTGCATCAAATATTTCAACGCCAGAATTTCTAGCTAAAGTTGCCGCAATTAAAGAAGAGATCTTGGCAGGTGAAGCATTTCAAGTTGTTCTTTCGCAGCGCTTTGAGATTGAGTGCAAAGCTGATCCAATCGATGTTTACCGCATGCTGCGCTTGCATAATCCGAGCCCGTATATGTACTTATTCCATTTTGCAGATGGCGTTTCAGTCGTTGGCTCTAGCCCCGAAGCGCTTGTCAAAGTTACCGATGGCGAAGTAATGGTTCACCCAATTGCGGGCACTCGTAAGCGTTCTGATTCACCTGAAGAAGATGCTCGATTGGCAACTGAATTATTAGCCGATCCAAAAGAGCGGGCTGAACATTTAATGTTGGTTGATCTCGGGCGTAATGATCTAGGTCGCATCTGTGCTGCAGGAAGTGTTGAAGTTGTCGATTTCATGCATATCGAGCGATACTCGCATGTGATGCATATTGTTTCTACAGTCACCGGAAAACTAGCCACTAATGCACTGCCAGTTGATGCGCTGTTTGCAACTTTCCCGGCCGGCACTTTGTCTGGCGCTCCTAAGCCACGAGCAATGGAAATTATCGAAGAGCTCGAACCAACTAGACGCGGACTTTATGGTGGGGCAATCGGATATATCGATTTCACGGGAAATATAGATACCTGCATCGCAATTCGCACTGCACTTATTAAAAATGGTAAAGCTTATGTGCAAGCAGGCGCTGGGGTAGTGGCTGATTCAGATGCGGAATCTGAAAATCAAGAATGTCATAACAAAGCTGCAGCAGTATTAGGCGCAGTAAGTGCTGCTAATGATTTGGTAAATAAATGAATCGCGCAGTAGAAATATTGATCTCCGTAGTTATCGTGGTTTCTCTTACCTTGATATTAGGTCGCTCATTTAAATTATCGACTAGATATGAACGTAAACCTCAGAAACTCTCGGACTGGAACGCTCAAGATCAAGGTATAGATCCAACTCAAGATACTGAGGCCGACCGATGAGTGTTCTCGATGAAATTATTGCCGGTGTTAAAGAAGATCTAGCCGAGCGCAAAATTCCACGCGGTGAAATTGAAGCAGCAGCTTTTGGGGCACCGCCAGTAATTGATTGTTTACCAATTATGCGCGCCCAAGAGATGGCGGTAATCGCCGAAGTAAAACGTTCTTCACCGAGCAAAGGTGCCCTAGCCACAATTGCTGATCCAGCAGCGTTGGCTGAGCAATACCAAGAAGCTGGCGCCAGTGCGATTAGCGTTCTAACTGAGCGCCGTAGATTTAGTGGCTCACTTGCAGATCTTGATGCTGTTCGCAAACGAGTGACGCTGCCAATTTTGCGAAAAGATTTCATGGTTGATGAGTATCAATTCTTCGAAGCACGTGCACATGGCGCCGATTTGGTCCTACTGATCGTGGCCGGACTTAGCGATAGCCAATTAAATGAATTTGCAGCACTGACCAATGAGTTAGGAATGCGTGC
>JBIILF010000014.1:0-9467 GCA_044232785.1 Candidatus Planktophila sp.
CATCTATGAAGTAGCTTGCGCTGTTATTGACGGCGACAAATTAGTTTTGGACTTTATGTATAACAGTCATGAGAATGAGCACCTAGGGGCACAGGCTCGTTACGATATTTCTGATCCGACCAAGCCGTTAGATTTCACATCGAACGCGACACTTGCGTGGGGCGGAATGATCAAATATGAAGGTCAGTGGTGTTTCGCGCAAGGTTGGGATGCGCCGAAAAACACGGAAGAAATCTATTTCTATACAACTTAGATCACATGGCGCACCTCTCGAATGAAGTACTAGGTAATCTGCCTAAAGATGTAGAAGTTCCGGTTTACGATCGAAGCAGGGTCACGCCAGGAATAGTCCATTTTGGCGTTGGCGGATTTCATAGATCACATCAAGCCTTCACGATTGACAATCTTTTAGCGCAAGGTTTAGCGCAAGATTGGGGAATTATTGGAGTCGGACTCTTAAAATCAGATGAGCAGATGCTCGCGGCACTAGAACCACAAGACTGTTTATACACTTTAGTTACAAAGTTCCCAAGTGGTCTTATGAATTATCGTGTTATCGGAAGCATTCTTTCTTATCTCCACGCATCGCAAGATCCGCAAGCAGTTTTAGATTGGTTGATTAAACCGGAAATTCGAATTGTTTCACTGACAATCACTGAAGGTGGATATAGCTTTGACCGAGGCACAGGCGAGTTTGATCCAACCGCACCTGGAGTCGCTGAAGATTTGCATGGGTCTGGCACACCTGTATCGGCGTTTGGCTATATTGTCGAAGGTCTTCGCCTTCGCCGTAAACTAGGAATAGCTCCTTTTACGGTGCAATCGTGTGACAATATTCAAAGCAATGGTGATGTTGCCAAGAAGATGATCATTGAATTTGCAAAGTATAAAGATCCGGAGTTAGCGGAATGGATAAGAGCTAACGTTGCATTTCCAAACGCAATGGTCGATCGCATTACGCCCGCAACGAGCCCTCAAGACATATCTAGTACGTCAACGAAATTAGGCGTTGCAGATAACTGGCCTGTCCCGTGCGAGCCATTTTTTCAATGGGTGATCGAAGATCACTTCCCGCAAGGACGTCCACCATATGAAAAAGCAAATGTTCAAATGGTTGGCGATGTTGCGCCCTATGAACTCATGAAACTGCGCCTGCTTAATGCCAGTCACCAAGGACTCTGCTTCTATAGCCATTTAATTGGTTACAAATATGTTCATGAGGCGATGGAAGATCCACTTATTGTCGAGCTACTCCGTAAATATATGGACGAGGAAGCGACGCCAACTTTATTGCCAGTGCCTGGTGTAGATCTGGATGATTACAAGAGAGAGCTAATTGCGAGATTCTCAAATGGGTACATACTCGATACGATCACAAGACTTGCAGCTGAATCCTCAGATCGAATTCCGAAATTTATATTGCCCGTAGTGCACGAGTTACTCAATGCCAATCTTTCAGTAAGGATTAGCGCGGCAATCATCGCTAGTTGGGCTAGGTATGCTGAGGCGATTGATGAGCAAGGAAATACTATTGAAGTTGTTGACCCACTCAAGGAACAGCTAATTGCCATCGCCAAGAGTCAACGCGAGAAACCTGCAGCTTTCATTGAGAATGAAGCCATTTTCGGGCAGATCGCAGAAGATCCACGGTTTTCCGAGCCTTACCTTTTAGCGCTTAATTTATTGCACTCTGATGGCGCGCAGAAAACACTTAGAAATATTCTTCTAAATCAGAACTGATTCCCCTGATTGCAATGAGTAATCTTTATATGTTTGTGCGGTCTCGCTTGAGTTATAGGCTAGGAATCGGGGAGTCGGAGTGGTTGGAAAGAAATCAGTCTTAGATATTTCAAAGACGATGACGCCATTGGACTCAACTGAACTAATCAATCCGCCCAAAACGCCTACTAATCCAGAGCCATAAATTCCGATATCCGTTGATGCCCAAGTCATTCTGCGAGCATCAGCAGTTGCTACCGGGAATTTAAATGCCCATTCTTTGCGTAAACCTTCATAAGCCAAACCATTGTCGTACAAACCGATCACTTCGGGCTGAGTTTGGTTATCGGCAGGTAGTTGATCTGGATAAAAAAGTCTGGCAGCTACGGCAGAATTAAAGAGCCATTTTCCGATCACTTGGGTGTATTCAGGTGCGTAGATAGGCAAAGGAGCGAGTGCAGCTATGCAGTTAAAGCTGTTGAATGCGAAAGCGTAGCCTCCAGAATCAACTGTGCTGCCCTGCAATCCATGCACGTGATACATACCCCAGGTATCAGAGACAATACCCCAGCCAGCTCTAGCCGAAGAAAATACTTCAAAAATCCAAGCAAAGTATTTATCGTAATTATAGTTGGTACCTTTTTCGAGATTCATTCTTGCCGAAATTGTTACTCCGAATGCCAGCAGTACTTCGTAGAAAGGGTTCTCGTCGTCGGTTAGAGTATCCAGATAATCTAAAGCTTTTTTTGCGCCTGTAAAATACTTTTCATCCCCAAAACGTAGGTAAGCCATATAGAGAATCCATGCTGTTCCTGCTGCTGCATCAGGTTCATTCGAACCGCCATAAGTCGGGCTTTTGATTAGGAAGTTATATCCTGGGAAATTAAATGAGAATTTTCCATCAATAGTTTTGAGATTCTCCATCATGTCAAGAAGCGAATCAGCTATTTCAACTGAAGCTTCTTCAAATCCAGGTTCATCTAAATAGAGACTGTTAACAGCATAAAAAGCAATATTTGGATAAAGCATGTACCAAAATGAAGCTTGGCTTCCGCTATCTGCGGTCTGATTGGTGACCACTTTAGCTACGCCATTACCTTGGAAATAGCCCAACACTTCGTGAGTGAAATTTCGCCCATTGTGGTTACTCATATCGAGTCCGTATAGCGAAGCGCCTAGCACTGCGCCGATACCAGACAAGGATTCGTGTGAACCCATGCGCTCTGGGTTTTGCCGGTAGTCACCGAGGTAGGCCGGCAGCGCAAACATTGTTTCATTAATGTGGCGACGTTCCGTGTCATCCCAAATTACTGGCATATTTGGCCCGGTAGCCTCAAAATTAAAGAGCACGCCGTAGGCAGCCTTTGACCGTGCCTTCCAATCAATGAGTTCGCCTTTTATAGTATTTGGCATTCCTTCAACTTTTGGCGAAGAGATCAGTGCTTTCACTTTAGCCACACCACTTTTACCGGCAATCACAAACTTTCCAATTACCGCTGCTCCAGCTACGCCAACGAAGGCCACAAATAAATTACGTCGTGAGATCTCTCTTTTTTTCTCCATTGGGCATTCTTACACGCAATCAAAAATAGCAAAACCTTTTATTGCCCAAAAAACTGCGTAAATTAACGTAAATCTACGAATTACTCATTAGGCTTTCCTGACTCAGTAATCACTAATTAGGAATCAGCGCTAAGTCTTTATAATTAGACCATACTGAGGAAGGTGATGGTGGGCGGATAGAACTTAAACCCACTTTGATAATTTTCGTTCGTACCAGGAGGCTATGCAGGTTATGAGCAATAGACTTTATCGAACGCCTTTTGATAATCAGCCAGCCCTAGATCCAGGTGAACCAGACTTATCATCAACTCGCGGATTCCTATGGTGGCTTTTCACGCATCAATTGCGAGTAATCCTGGTCGGCACTTTATTTGGAACAATAGGACTCTTATGTTCAGCGCTAAGTCCTGGCTTATTTGGTCGCGGGATTCAAGCTATCGCGGATCAAGATCATTCAAAAATTCAATTCTGGATCGTGATGATACTTTTATTGGGAGTTTTACAAGCAATTACTTCACTTTTGAGACATCAATGCGGGGTCGCCTCGTACTTGATTTGCATATCCAGACTGCAAGCACTTGTGGGTCGAAAGGCAGTCGATCTTGGTGCGGACCTACCTAGACTAATTTCTACGGGTGAAATTTCTGCAGTTAATAGTAACGATATAGAAAAATTAGCAGGTGCATTCGACATAATTCCGCGCCTAGTTGGCGCAGTGGTTTCTTTTGTGGTCGTCTCATACATTCTTATCAGCACTACGCCCACAGTCGGCATCATGGTAGTTATTGCGGTTCCGCTACTTGGCTTAGGTATTGCACCAATAATTAAACCATTGCAAAAACGTCAGACGATACTCAGAGAAAAACTTTCCCATTCATCTGGCATTGCCGCAGATATTGTTTCCGGACTAAGAATTTTACGTGGAATCGGCGGAGAAGAATCATTTCTCCAAAGATTCCGTGAGGCATCACAAGAGGTGCGTATTGCCGCAGTACGAGCCGCACGAGTGCGGGGTCTTCTTGATGGATTACAAATTCTCCTTCCCGGCTCACTTATTCTTGGGGTTATTTGGACTGGTGGCAATTTAGTCATCGAAGAGAAAATGAAAGTTGGCGAGCTCCTTGCCTTTTATGGATACAGTGCTTATTTAGCTATGCCTTTGCATATCATGACCGAATCTTCTCAACGTATTACATCTGGCCTAGTTGCAGCACGTCGGATTCTGAGTTTGTTATGTCAGAAACCATTCCAAACATGGGAGACCAAGAGTCACTTCTCTAAAGGTGAAGCGCTCCGGGATAGTCAGAGCGGTCTAGAAATTAGCTCCGGTGAGTATTTGGGAATCGTGTGTGACGATTCGCTGACAGCTGATGATTTATGTGATCGCCTTGGGGGATACCTCGAGGCAGCGAGCGTTTTTTATGGCGATAGCCCACTATCTAGTTTTACGCGAGATTCTGTGCGTGCTCAAATTTATTCGCAAGAGAAAGAACCATCGATACTTTCAGGTAATGTGGCAAGTCATTTCTCGGCCCAGTCAAGTGGCAGAGTAAGTATTGAACAAGCACTGCGTGCTGCATCCGCTGAAGATATTTTGGATTCACTAGAAGGCGAGGGAATGGCTGCTGAGTTAGTCGAAAGGGGCAGAACTCTTTCGGGCGGTCAGCGCCAACGGATGGCTCTTGCTAGAACTCTTTTCGTTGATGCGCCGATCTTAATTTTGGATGATCCGACTAGTGCGGTTGATTCTCATACCGAAGCGAGAATCGCTTCCAGAATGAAGGATCTGCGCTCAGGAATGACAACTGTAGTTATCACGAGTAGTCCGTTGATTCTTGATTTGACCGATCGGGTTGCGTTGCTGATAGCTGGACGAGTTGTATCTATAGGAACACATAAAGATCTGCTTTTATCTAATCAGGCATATCGTGAATTGGTGGTGCGAGGATGATTAAGTTCCGTCGCTATAGCCCACCCACCCCGGTGGATGAGAGCAAACTTTCAAATGGCGCATATCCGGCCCCACCATCAGGAGTTAAGCGCACCCATAAGGATTACGGCATCGGAGAATCTGCGAATCGACTGCCCATTGCGCCAGAATCAACAGTCAACAAAGAGATGAAAATTCTTTTCCTAAAGCACAAACTCGGATTCCTTTCGGTGGCTTTCTTAACACTGCTTACCGTGGCCGCATCACTAGTCCCCCCGAGAGTCTTCGGAAATTTCCTACAGACTCTACAAGAGAACCCTGAAGATGCTCAGATAAGCCAGGTTGTTGTGATCGTCGGAATCGCGATTCTGGTGCGTACAATTTTTTCTTACTTTACTAATGTGAGAGCATCAATTCTTGGCGAATTTATTCTCTCTTCGGTTCGTGAGCGATTTGTTGAAAAAGTTATCGAGATCCCACCGAGTGCGGCAGAAAGAGCTGGATCAGGCGAATTACTAAGTCGCACTACAACTGATATCGATCACATTACTTGGGCGATGCGGGATGCAGTTCCTATTATTTCAATATGTCTAATTCAAATTATTGGAATCTCTGCCGCAATCATGACAACGGCGCCAGTATTTATGCTTGCTACTTTAGCGATTCTTCCAATCGTGGCAATATCCACGCGCTGGTATTTGCATCGTTCACCTCAGGCTTATCGCATTCAATCTTCAGCATATTGCACAGTGAATTCAGTTCTTGTAGAAACAGCAGAAAGTGGCCGCACGATTGATGCACTTAGATTAGGCAATGACCGCAATGAAAGAACTCATGCTGCAAGTGCGCGCTGGTTGGAGTGGGAGCGATACACACTGAATTTGCGAGTCCGTTGGTTTCCTACGATAGAAGTAAATTCCGTACTTCCTGCTGCTCTCGTATTAGCTTTTGGAGCTATCTTCTATTCAATTGATAGCTCTAAGCCTGGCTACATCGGGATCGCGACAATAACTGCCGGTGTCCTTTATGCGCAAATGATGGTTCAGCCAATCGAAGAATTGCTCTGGTGTATTGACGAATTGCAGACCGGAAAAGCTTCATTAGGTAGATTATTTGGGATAAACGAAATTCCACCTCGAGAGATAAAAGATGCTAATCCTGAAGGAAAAACTATAGAAAGTTCAAATGTACATTTTGGATATCGAGCGGGCAGAGATGTTCTAAAAGACATTTCTTTCTTATTAAAACCGGGAACTCGATTAGCGATAGTCGGACCATCTGGGGCTGGAAAATCAACTCTTGGAAGATTGCTGGCGGGTCTTCAACCGCCTGATCTTGGAAAGATCACAGTTGGTAATGCAGAAATAGGCTATCTCCCGGTTGAGCAAGCGCGAATGGAAGTCGCATTAGTTACCCAAGAGCATCATGTTTTTATCGGCACACTTCGGCAAAACGTATCGCTTGCAAAACCAGATGTTAGCGATGAAGAAATATGGCGGGCATTGGAAGCAGTAGATGCTGCGGGATGGGCTAAAGTTTTAGAAAATGGACTCGACACAATTGTTGGAAGTGGTGGCGCACGTTTACTTCCGGCGCAAGCACAGCAAGTTGCACTTTCTCGTCTGGTTCTAGCCGACCCGCACACTTTAATTTTAGATGAGGCGACATCTCTTCTTGATCAACGTGCAGCGAAACATCTTGAAAACTCTTTAGCTGCTGTATTAGCAGGACGTACGGTCATCGCAATTGCGCACAGATTACAAACTGCTTTTGATGCTGACCTGATTGCGGTAATTGAAGATGGTCAAATATCGGAGTGGGGATCTCACAATGATTTGATGTTAGCTAATGGCGCATATGCAAAATTGTGGCGTTCTTGGCGGGATGAGAGTTAAGCTTCACGCTCCTGAGATTAGTTTTATAACGAAAAGTTTTTATTCAGTAGGGGCGATAAAAACTTTTTCACGTAATTTTACGTAACTGCACTTTTTCTATTGCGCATCTGTCAAAAACACCTACAGTTCCCGTATAGCGAAAGCCGTTACGTAATGTTTACGTAAACAAGTTGCTTTCCGTGAAACGAGTCAGACATTACTACCGCTAAGAAGTTAGCCAGCGAGCTAGGTGTTTCGATTGCTAGTGTTTCACGTGCTCTCAATGGAAAATCAGGGCTCTCGCCAGATCTACGGAAAAAAATTCTTGATGAAGCAGCCGAGAGAAATACATACATAACTCATGCAGCAAGAATGCTTGCAACAGCGCGAAGTCAAAATGTTTGCTTTGTTGTTTACCATGTTGCTGGGCCAGTCTCGGCAGATCCGTTTTACTTTCAAATTTTGATGGGCCTTGAAGCTGAATTACGTAAAGCGGGTTTGCATCTAACTCTTGAAGTAATTGATGAAGATGTGATTAAAGATCCAATGAGTTGGCGGACAATTCGTGAACGTCGTGCCGATGGGATTATTCTAACCGGCCCATATGTCCCATCCCAATTTATTCTTAAACTTCACAGCCTAGGCATACCGCTGGTTTTGATCGATAATTATTTGGAACATGCTCAAGTGGATTCTGTTGTTGCAGATGATCGTGCCAGCGCTAGAGCAATGGCCGAACACATTATTTCATTAGGACATAAAGAAGTTTCAATAATTTCAGGACCAATGGATTGGTATTCAAGTCGCGAACGCGCTGCCGGATTCAAGGAAGCTTTTGAATTGCACAAAATTAAAGCACCAGCTATTTACACTGCTGACGAAACCACATTTGAATCAGGCAAACTTTTATTTCCGAAAGCAATTAAAAATGGTTGTACAGCAATTCTTGCGGTAACAGATCCCATGGCACTGGGTGCGATGAATGCGGCTGTTGCTGCGGGTATTCGAATTCCGGAGGATCTAAGCATCACAGGATTTGATGATATTGATAGCGCCGCAAACGCAATTATTCCTCTAACAACTATCAGTGTTGCTCGAAATTATCTTGGGCTTTCAGCAGCGCGACTTCTCTGGGCTCGTCTCGATGATAAAGAAGCACCTAGACAAAGAATCGACATAACAGCAGACCTCGTTATTCGAAGCTCAACCGGGCCTGCTAAAAAAGCGCAGAAAAAGGTTAAAAATGCCTGATCTCGCATTTAGATTCGCAAGCAATCCGATTATTCGCCCATCCGATGTGTTGCCAAGTGTTGCTGGCTGGGAAGTTGCTTGCGCCTTTAACCCGGGTGCATTTTCTTTCCAAGGCCGGATTGGTTTAGTGCTTAGAGTGGCAGAGCGCCCACCACAGCGTGAAGGTGAAATTGATTCCATTTCGTTTTCAGATGGCAAGTTAAAGGTCGAGACTTTTAAATTAACCGACCCAGACTTAAGCACAGGCGATAGCCGAGTTTTTTCCAGTAAGGGAATCGACCACCTCACCACGATTTCACATTTCCGACTCGCTTGGAGCACTGATGGTGAAACCTTCCAGGTTGAAGATAAACCAATGTTTGCTGGAGATACCGATTATGAAACTCTGGGAATCGAGGATGCTCGAGTAACTGAATTAGAAGGTCGCTATTACCTCACATACACCGCTGTTTCACGAAATGGATTTGGCGTCGGCATGAGGTCAACTACAGACTGGAAGAGTTTTAAAAATCATGGAATTGTTATTCCGCCATTTAATAAAGATTCCACACTATTTACTGAAAAAATTAATGGTTCTTATTACATGCTGCATCGGCCATGCGGTAGCGGAATTGGTGGCCCTTATATTTGGATTGCTAAATCACCAGATCTGGCTAACTGGGGCGAACATAAATGCATCGCCAAGACCCGGCCTGGAATGTGGGATAGCGCCAGAGTTGGCGCCGGAGCTGCACCCATTAAAACTGATCAAGGTTGGCTCGAGATTTACCACGGCGCTGAAGTGTTAGGTGAGTTTTCTAATCGGTATGCCCTTGGCGCTCTGTTACTCGATCTCGATGATCCATCAAAGGTGTTAGCTCGTTCGCATGACCCCATCATGGAACCTAAGGCTGACTACGAAGTGCAAGGTTTCTTCGGAAACGTTGTATTTACGAATGGGCATGTAGTACAAGGAGATGAAATTCTTCTTTATTACGGCGCCGCAGATTCTTTTAGCTGTGGAGCGCGATTGTCCATTCAATCGATTCTTTCCTCGTTGAAGGAGGTGTGACCTAATCCAAAGGCAAGGAAGTTGCAATACAAGAACAAAGATCAAAAATACCAATCTAACTAAAGAAAATGATATGAGA
>JBIILF010000015.1:0-9448 GCA_044232785.1 Candidatus Planktophila sp.
GGTACCACCGCTCATCATGTACGGAACCGCAATTGCGTCTGGGTCTTCAGCGATAAGTGATTGAACCATCGCTTCAACTAGATCGCCACTGAAATCTACCTCGAGTGAAATATCGTGCGTCAGCGTTTCGATCTCGATATCAGGGCCAACTATTTCACGAATGGTTTGATTGAACTCTTCTTCGTAACCAGGCAGGAATCGGCCATCCACAACCGCTGAAGCAGTTTGTGGAATCACATTCGCTTTGTAGCCCGAATTAATCATCGTTGGATTAGCAGTGTTTTGCAGTGTTGCGCCAAACATTTTCGAAGCAGGCCCCAATTCATCAAGAAGTGGGCGGAAATCACTTTCGTTATACTCTTTATCAACAGCTTTCGCTAAATTTGCAAAAAGAGCTTTGACAGTTTTCGTGTAGCGCTGCGGCCAACTGTGGTTGCCAATTTTAGCAACCGCTTCAGCTAGAGCGCTGATGGAATTATCTTTATTGATCATTGATCCATGACCAGCAGTTCCTTTGGCCGTTAACTTAATCCAGTGAATACCTTTTTGCGCAGTCTCAATGAAATATAAGCGTTTTCCATTTTTTACTGTGATTGAAAAACCACCAACTTCCGAAACTGCTTCGGTACAACCCGCAAAAACTTCCGGATGATTTGCCGTCATGTAGCGAGATCCGTATTCACTGCCAGCCTCTTCGTCGCCAAAGAAAGCTAAAACGATGTCACGTGGTGGAACATATCCTTCGCGTTGCCATTTGCGAACAATTGCCAGAATCATGGCATCGACATTCTTCATATCAACTGCGCCACGACCCCAGATAAAACCATCTTTTATTTCCCCACTAAATGGATCAACGGACCAATCTTTTGCATCCGCTGGTACGACATCGATATGACCGTGTAAAACTAACCCTGGACGACTGGAATCACTACCAAGAATTTTGGCAATTACATTCATCCGGTTTGGGGCAGATTCGTAAATCTTTGCCTCAACACCAACTTCAGCAAGAGATTTAACAACATAGGCAGCTATAGCGCTCTCGTCACCTTTACCTTCACCGAAATTAACACTTGGGATACGAATCAATTCTTGGCAGATTCGTATGGTCTCTTCTTCAAGTGCAAGGCGCTCTGGCGTTGGATTCATAGGGCTACTCTCCCAGTTCTGGCCCGAAAATGTGAAGCCTTTGAATCCCTGGCGACCTTTTGCTGTGTTGAGACCTCTGTTGCTATCCTTGCGCCTCGCAACAAATCACTCGTCCGGGTGGCGGAATTGGCAGACGCGCTAGCTTGAGGTGTTAGTGCCCGTAAGGGCTTAGGGGTTCAAGTCCCCTTTCGGACACATTTATTAATTTTTTGGGAACTTCATCTGGAGGCAGCGCGCATGGAGTTAACAGAAGCGTTGGCGCTAATTCGTCCAGTCCCTGATTTCCCAATTGCGGGTGTGCTTTTTCAAGATATTGCACCACTGCTCGCCAATCCAGAAGCCAACAAACTTATAACTAAGGAATTCGCCAATAGCGCTTCGCCATTTAATTTGGTTGCAGGTGTCGAATCGCGCGGATTCATTCTGGCCAGCGCTATCGCGATATCAAGTGAAGTTGGATTTATTCCAATTCGAAAAGCGGGCAAGCTACCAGGTGCTGTTATTAAGCGTGAGTATGGTTTGGAATATGGCAGTGACGCTTTAGAAATGCATGTCGATGCTTTCGCTCAATTAGCCAAACCGCAGGTCCTATTAGTCGACGATGTTCTGGCAACGGGTGGAACTTTAGTTGCGGCGTTAGAGCTGATCGGTGACCTCAAGGGCCAAATCGTAGAAGTGGTTGTTCTATTAGAAATCGCTGCACTCGGTGGTCGAGAGCGCATCCTTAGTGCGTTTCCAGAAATCGAAATACGAGCACTGGTGACAATTTGAGTTCGGTAACCAAGAAGATTGGTGAGATCCAGGGTCTACGTGCCCTTGCTGCAATCTTAGTTCTGCTTTTCCACGCGAAATTCCTTCCAGGTGGCTTCATTGGCGTAGACATTTTCTACGTTATCTCAGGGTTCTTGATTACCGGGCTGCTGCTCAAGGAGCTAAATACATCTGGACAAATTTCGCTCAAAGCTTTCTACTTACGGCGCAGCAAGAGATTGTTGCCGGCTTCATTCTTGGTTCTATTCATCACCGCAATCGTTGCCTGGTTGTTCTTACCTCCAATCTCACGTGGTTCGATCGGCCGAGATTTAATTGCGACAACGCTCTATGTTTCAAACTATCTCTTTGCTTGGTGGGAGAACGATTACCAAAACCTAAACGCTACCCCTTCGCCATTTATTCACTATTGGTCTCTGGCAGTCGAAGAGCAGTTCTACATTTTTTGGCCAATATTCATAATTACTCTTGCAAAGCTGAAGAGTTCAAGGAAGTTCTTAGTCGGCTTCTGGTCAGTGACGGTTGTTACTTTCGGATTCGGGGCTTGGTTAACCGTGATTGCTCCGATTTGGGCGTTCTATTCACTACCAACTCGTGCTTGGGAATTAAGTATCGGGGCACTTATTGCGCTACTGCCTAGATTGCAGAAGCAGACACGAGTGATTGCCGTATGTGGATTGGCATCACTTCTGGTTAGCATGATTTGGTTTAGCGAGACAACAGCCTTCCCAGGTTTTTATGCCCTCATGCCAGTGCTTGGCACTGCCGCACTTCTTTCTAGTATTGGAAATTGGCCCAAATCCATAACGTGGTTGGCCACAAATCGCATCTCACTTTGGCTGGGAAAAATTTCATATCCTTTGTATCTCTGGCATTGGCCGATACTGGTGTTGCCCATCGCTTTACTCTCTCGTGACTTGCAAGTCTGGGAACGCATACTTGCCTTGCTAGTTACTGTTCTTTTTGCAGATTTAACTAATAGATTTGTCGAAGAACCATTTCGAGTGAAAGAGATCACGCCTCGTCGACTGATCCGTTTGGTTGGTCTAGCAATGGTTGTATCAACGATCTTAGGAATCGGAATCATTAAGACAACCACTTCTGCAATTTTGATTGATGGTAAACAAATCACTTTAGCTAGCATTGAGTCGCGTCCAACCCTCTATGACGATGGTTGTCATTTGAATTATCACGAGTCAAACTTGTCTATATGCGAGTACGGCAAACTTGATTCAATGAGCACAGTTGTTCTCTACGGTGACTCTCATGCAGCACAGTGGTTTCCTGCAGTAAAAGCATTGGCTGATAAAATGGGATTTAAATTGATATCACTCACTAAATCCGCCTGCCCATCGATTGCAGTTACCCGAGCAAGCATCGGGGCATTCCAGATGAGTAATTGTGCGCAATGGCGCAAAAATGCGATTAAGCGGATCACCGAAGCTAAACCAGATCTGGTCATCCTGTCCTCCTTTGAGCACTTTTCCCCGGCTGGTGATTCACGAAAAGTGGAGCAATGGTGGGCTAATGGATCCAAGGAGACTTATCGGAATCTAAAGCCTTTGACTCCTAAGTTGGTTTACATACTTGATACGCCCAAACCTGAACGTGATATCCCGGATTGTTTGGCAAGTATGCGAGCAGATAAATGTTTAGCGAATTCCGAAAAAGGTTTACCGCAAGTCGCCGATTTCGATTTAATTGATCCAACTAGTTGGCTCTGTGAAGAGACTTGCCCAGCTATTGTGCGCGGTAACGTCGCATATCGTGATGCCTCACACATAAGTGTTGCTACTTCATTTGAACTGGCAGACCGACTTTGGCAGGCACTGCTCGATCAAGGTTTTTCGCTTTAGTGTGGCAGGATTACCGACATGGCTGAACTGACTTATTACTGCGGCACGATGGATAGCGGTAAGTCGACCCTTGCGCTGCAAACTGCGCACAATCACCAAAGTCGCGGTCGCACTGGTCTAATTTTCACAAATCAAGATCGTGCTGGCGTCGGCGTTATCTCTTCTCGGTTAGGGCTACAAAGTGCAGCTATTGAAGTCGCCCCTGAATTAGATATTCATAAATTTGTGGTCGACCAGTTATCTATTGGCTCTCGGGTTGATTACATCATCTGTGATGAAGCGCAGTTTTACGAGCCGGATCAAATTGATCAATTGGCGCGCATCGTCGATGGTCTCGGAATTGATGTATATGCATTCGGAATTTTGGCCGACTTTAGAACTAAACTTTTTCCTGGTTCTGCACGTTTAGTAGAGCTCGCAGACCGAGTTAACACCTTACAAGTTGAGGCACTTTGCTGGTGTGGCCAACGAGCAACACATAATGCACGAACGATCAATGGCGTAATGGTGACCGAGGGCGAACAAGTTGTTGTTGGCGATACCAATAAAGCAGATGAAGTTGCATATGAAGTTCTCTGCCGCCGCCATCACATGCGCCAGTTGACTGCCCGAGTTTCTAGAGCAGGACACACCTCTGAGGATCCACTACCCTTCAACTCATGAACGTACGTGGATTATCTGCCCTGACTGCCAACGCACCATCAAAAGTGATGTCCGCTTTCGCTTTGTAATTAATATTGCAACTCTCTAAACAAATTGATGCACTACGAGTGCAAAGATTGGCGCAATCGCTAGAGCTGGCAATAAATTGGCCACCGCGACCTCTTTGATTTTCAAAAGTCTCAGTGCAATACAAAGCAACATCAGACCGCCAACAATTGTCATAGCGGCAATTTGATAGCCGCTTAAAATTGAACCTAGACCGAGGCCAACTATCGTCCAAGCACCTTGGTAGATTCCGACTGGAATAGCAGATGCGGCTACTCCCCAGCCCAGTGAGGTGGCAAAGGCCATAGCCGCAAAAAAGTCGAGGGTGGATTTTAAAATCAATTGATCAATGCCGGTTCCCATTCCATCACTTATGGAGCCGAGGATTGCTAACGGGCCAATGGCAAATAGCAAAGAGGCGGTCACGAA
Organism: Candidatus Planktophila sp.; assembly: GCA_044232785.1. Taxonomy (GTDB): domain Bacteria; phylum Actinomycetota; class Actinomycetes; order Nanopelagicales; family Nanopelagicaceae; genus Planktophila. Next base: position 4,911 of record JBIILF010000015.1, read on the forward strand.
CCCTTCCGTGAAAGGGCTCTCTTTTGAAGCCCGAAAACGATTACGTAAATTGTCACCTAGAACTTCAAGCTTCTCTTCGAGATGTAGGGCGCTTCCGATTAACGCGCCAATCAAAAGCGAACCTAGGACACATAGAAGTGTCCAGCCTTTTGGAAGTGCTGCTACATATTCGGAAGACCAAAGTGGGATCAGCGCACTTGCTGCCGCCAAGAGAGTGACTAGTCCCAGAATGTCAGTAACTAAATCGCGTAACTTTTCACTTACCCGGGAACCGATTAAAACACCCAGGGCTGCGCCACCAATGATGGTGCATACATTTATTAAAGTACCAAGCCCAGGGAATTCCATAAGGCGCAATAGTATCTCGCGCAAGAGCGAAGTGGGCTATCCTCGGCAGATGTCATTCACCACGCGCTTTATGGAGTTCTTGCGGCCACATAAAACAATTCCAATAACTCCATGGCGCGCGGAAAACCGTTGGGATTTATCAGTTTCGCGGGTTACGATCTTGTTCTTCGGGCTATTCATTTTCGGAATTGGTGATTCCTTACTAATTCAATCCAATCTGGGTAACGCGCCATGGTCAGTGTTGGCACAAGGACTAGCTAAAACTTTTGATTCCGAAATTGGCTTACTTACTTTCATTATTAGTGCGATTGTCCTGCTGCTCTGGATTCCTTTGAAAGAAAAACCAGGTTTCGGCACCGTCTCTAATATCGTAATCATCGCTGCTGCTATTCAGATCGGTATTGATTTTATTCCGGAAGCTGAAAACACTTTTATCGGTCTGATCTACATATTTCTGGGTATCGCATTAGTAGGCGCCGGCTCCAGCCTTTACATAACTTGCGGCCTTGGCCCTGGGCCGCGAGATGGATTAATGACTTCGCTGCACCATAAGACCGGTATCCGAGTAGGCCGAGTTCGCTTGGCGATCGAAGGTACGGTTTTGCTCCTTGGCGCGCTGTTGGGTGGCCGGCTAGGCCTGGGAACTGCCCTTTTTGCCCTCTTTATCGGGCAATCGATCGCAATTTTTCTAGGCATTGTGGCTCGGCTTACCTCAAATACTTCTCAGTAAGCCCTAGGTTTACTCATAAGTTCCCTACGTTGGCTAAACGTTCTTTTAGCTCGGAGTCGTAACCACCTTCGTTAACAAAATCAGAAAGGCACAACCTTGACTAAATTTCTTGATAGTTATTTCAAGATCTCAGAACGCGGTTCTACAGTTTCAACTGAAGTCCGCGGAGGTCTAGTTACCTTCTTCACCATGGCATACATCGTCGCCCTGAACCCAATCATTCTGGCTTATTCACCAGATGCGAATGGTCAATTCTTATTCGGTGGCGCAGCACCAGCACCGGCTATGGTCGCAGCTACAACTGCCTTAATCGCCGGCCTATTAACAATCTTGATGGGCGCAGTCTCTAACTATCCATTAGCACTCGCTACCGGCCTTGGTTTAAATACCTTCGTTGCAGTTGGAATTGCATCGCAGATGACCTGGGCTGCTGCAATGGGTCTGGTAGTTCTAGAAGGCTTGATCATCTTGGTATTGGTACTTACCGGATTCCGTGTTGCAGTCTTTAAGGCAGTACCACCTCAAATTAAAATCGCAATCTCGGTTGGTATCGGATTATTCATTGCACTAATTGGTCTTGTCGATGCTGGTTTCGTTCGTCGTACTGCCGCAGGACCAGTTCCTGTTGGTCTAGGTGTGAACGGAAATCTAGTTGGTTGGCCAACTGTGGTATTCGTATTCGGCTTGATCTTGATGATCGGCTTGATGGTTCGCAAAGTTAAGGGCGCGATCCTGATCGGTATCGTAGGCGCCACAGTTGTTGCGATCGTTATCCAGAAGATGTACAACATCGCACCAGGATTTACTGCTGGCAATCCACCAACAATCGTTGATGGCGGATGGGGTCTTAACATTCCTAACGTTCCGACCGATATCGTCGCAACTCCTAGTTTCGACTTCACCGGTCAATTCGATCTTTTCGGCGCGTTCCAGCTTGATAACGTAACTTTAGTTGCGGCTATTCTGCTTCTCTTCACATTGCTACTCTCAGATTTCTTCGACACTGTTGGAACTGTTACTGCAATTGGCCATGAAGCGGGCTTAGCTGATAAAGATGGAAACGTCGATAATATTCAGAAGATTCTGCTTGTTGACTCGCTAGCTGCTGCAGCTGGTGGAGCTGCTGGTATCTCATCTAATACCAGCTACATCGAATCAGCTTCTGGTGTTGGCGAAGGTGCTCGCACCGGGCTAGCTTCAATCGTCACCGGTGTTGCCTTCCTGCTAACTACCTTCTTGGCGCCACTTGTAGCGATTATTCCTTACGAGGCCGCTACTCCCGCTTTGATCATTGTTGGATTCCTAATGATGACTCAGATCAAAAACATTGATTGGGATGACCTAGGAATTGCGATTCCAGCATTCTTAACAATCATCTTGATGCCGTTTACTTACAACATCTCTGTTGGTATCGGCGCCGGATTCATTACTCACGTATTAATCCGAGTATTCCAAGGACGTGCGAAAGAGATCCATGGTTTGCTCTACTTGGTATCTGGCCTATTCGTGGTCTACTTCTTATCCTCACCAATTAATAACTGGCTGGGCTAAGTTCTAGTAAAAGTAAATAAGAAAGCGGGCCACGAGAGATTGTGGCCCGCTTTCTTTTACCCTAAATTCCAATCAATCGGATTTTGATCGCTTGCAATCAACATTTCGTTGCAGCGAGAAAATGGTTTGCTGCCAAAGAATCCGCGATATGCCGAGAGCGGGCTTGGGTGAACCGATTCAATTCGAGAGTTGCTATCAAATACCGAGCCAACTTTCTGGGCATGGCTCCCCCACAAAATTGCGATTGATCCTTGAAGTGCTAACGCAGTTAACGCGGCTGAGGTAATCGCCTGCCAACCGATCGTTAGATGAGCTTTCTTATCTCGCAAATTTAGTGATAACGAAGAGTTTATGAGTGCGACGCCATTACTTGCCCAACTGCTTAAATCACCACTCTTCGGGGTAGCAAGTCCGGTGTCTGAAGTATATTCGGTGAAAATATTTCGCAGCGAAGCAGGCAATTTCTTAATATTGGGTTCGACACTAAAAGCCAAACCATTTGCATAACCAGGAGTTGGATAGGGATCTTGGCCAACAATGACCACTCGATAATCAGTTACAGGTTTACTAAAAACTCGAAAAACTTTTTCCTCAGAAGGCGCGATTTCTTCATTTTCTAGCTGCTTAATTATTAAATCTAACCTCGCTTGGTAAGGCGCAAATATTGCTAACCAACTTTGATCAATTTGCGCGAGCAAAGAACCGAGCGCCTTCTTTGGTCACGGTGAGGGAATAACTAAATACACTGGAAACATTGGCTGAGGTAAGCACTTCGTTGATCTCGCCAGCAAAAGCGATTTGCCCATTCTTTATCAACAAGGCATGGGTAGTTCCGGCTGGAATCTCTTCGAGATGATGCGTCACAATTATCGATGCTGGCGCAAGCGGATCACTAGCAAATGTGGCGAATCTCGTCAATAAATCTTCGCGCCCAGGTAAATCCAAACCAGATGTTGGTTCATCAAGCAAGATCAATTCGGGATCAACCATTAGCGCACGAGCAATCGTCACCCGTTTACGTTCACCTTCACTCAAAGTTCCGTAAGTTCGATCTCCCAGTTGTCTGACACCAAAGGTTGTTAGTAGCGCAACAGCTCTCGATTCATCCCATAGGTCATAGCTTTCATTCCATCTTCCGCTAATTGCATATGCAGCTGTCAACACCACATCGCGTACTAGTTCATCATCCGGAATCCCCGTTGTGCTATTCGCGGAAACCAAACCGATTCGAGTTCGTAGTTCAAAAAGATCTACTCGCCCCATGGTTTGATCCAAGATCTCTGCGTGTCCCGATGATGGATAGATCCGTGTTGCAATCAGTTGAAGCAGAGTTGATTTGCCCGCACCGTTGGGGCCTAAAATTACCCATCGTTGGCCGCTTTTGAGAGTTAGCGATAACGGCCCCAGGATTGTTGCGGGGCCACGACGAACAGTTACCTCGTCGAGCTTTAAAACGGTATCACTAGCCATAGAGCGAAAAGATAGCGTGAATTCAGGGTAATCTGCGCATATGAGCAGCGATGCGCAACACACTGGCTTAATTCTTCTAACCGGAACCGATGCCCCCGGAATCACCCAAGCGCTCTTTGCCACCCTCGAACCCTTCGCCATCACGGTGCTAGATATTGAGCAGGTAGTAATCAGTGATCGTCTCATTCTGACCGTATTGATTGGCTTAAGCCCCGCTCACGCCAAAGCTATCGAGAGTGATCTAGCAGAGTGTGCCCTCAAATTAGATGTCGATATCGCTACCTTGTTCTCTGATTCCACAAGTAGTTCGATTCAAGCCAAAAGTGGTCTATTGCATGTAGTTGCTCTCTCTCAGAAACTGCAACCTAGTGCGATTTCACAAATTGCAACAGCAATAACACAACAAGGCGGCAATATTGAACGCATTTTCCGAACTGCT
>JBIILF010000016.1:0-9237 GCA_044232785.1 Candidatus Planktophila sp.
TTCACTTAATGGCAAAGTTAAAACTGGCCGTAAAGGTACTTCGATGTACCAAGTAAAAGTTCATGGCCTCGCAGCTCATGCTGGCCTCGAGCCAGAAAATGGCATCAACTCAACTCTAGAAATTTCGCATTTAGTTTTGCAATTGGCTGCACTTGAAAATACTGAACATGGCACAACTGTTGTACCAACCATGCTAAGTGCCGGTACGACTACAAATTCAGTTCCTGATTTAGCAGTGCTAGATATTGATGCGCGTTCATATTCAACTAATGAACTCCACCGAATTGATGCTGCTATCCGTGCGCTAAAACCGCAGAATCCAGCTGCTCGAATTGAGATTGTTGGCGGTTTAAATCGTCCGCCTCTCGAACCAACAGCAACAAAAGCTCTATATGAGCGCGCTGAAAAAGTTGCTGCCGCAATCGGAATTCCAGAACTTGGTCATGCATCTGTCGGCGGTGCCAGTGATGGCAACTTTGCAGCAGCAGCTGGTGCCCAAGTACTCGATGGCTTAGGCGCTATTGGTGGCGGCGCACATGCCTTAACTGAATGGGCCAGCGTTAGCGCCATGCACCAACGAACCGACTTCCTGCACGCCTTTATAAAGGACTTATTAAATGAGTGATGGCCCGCTAATTGTCCAGAGCGATAAAACGCTGCTTTTAGATATCGACCATCCAGGTTCAGTTGAATGTCGACGAGCCATCGCCCCATTTGCCGAACTCGAACGCTCCCCTGAACATATTCATACTTACCGTTTAACAAATTTAGGTTTATGGAATGCCCGTGCCGCCGGCCATGATGCCGAACAAGTTATTGACACTTTAATTAAATATTCTCGCTACGCAGTCCCTCATGCGCTACTAGTTGATATTGCTGAAACAATGTCGCGTTACGGTCGCTTGCGATTAGAAGCTGATCCAGTTCACGGTTTGATTTTGATTACCAAGGACAGCGCAGTACTTGAAGAAGTTATTCGCGCCAAGAAAATTGCACCGCTCTTGGGTGTGCGCATTGATAAAGAAACAATTGCAGTTCACCCCAGCCAACGTGGTGCGATTAAGCAATCACTCTTGCGCTTAGGTTGGCCAGCTGAAGATTTTGCAGGCTACGTCGATGGCCAAGCACATGAAATCGCGTTGGTACAGAAGGATTGGAAAATCCGTCCTTATCAAGAACTTGCTGCTGAAGGTTTTTGGCATGGTGGTTCTGGTGTTGTGGTTCTTCCATGTGGTGCTGGAAAAACTATTGTCGGCGCCGCAGCTATGGCACACGCCAAAGCAACAACTCTAATTTTGGTAACTAACACAGTTGCAGCCCGGCAATGGCGCGATGAACTACTTAAGCGCACAACTCTCAACGAAGATGAGATTGGTGAATATTCTGGCGCTAAGAAAGAAATTCGCCCCGTAACTATTGCTACCTACCAAGTCATGACTAAGAAGAAAAACGGCGTGTACGCCCACTTAGATCTATTTGATACCCACGACTGGGGTCTAATTATCTACGACGAAGTTCACTTATTGCCTGCCCCGATTTTCCGCTTCACAGCCGATATCCAATCTCGTCGTCGCTTAGGACTAACTGCAACTTTGGTGCGCGAAGATGGCATGGAGGGCGAAGTATTTAGTTTGATTGGGCCAAAGCGCTTTGATGTACCTTGGAAAGAGATTGAATCTCAGGGCTATATCGCACCTGCTGAATGCGTCGAAGTGCGCGTAAATCTCACTGAGACTGAACGAATGCTTTATGCCACTGCTGAACCAGAAGAGCGTTACCGCTACTGCTCAACTACTGCGACTAAACGTAAAGTTGTCGAAGCGCTGGTTGAACGGCATGCCTCTGATCAAGTTCTCGTAATCGGTCAATATATTTCTCAATTAGATGAGCTCTCAGAAGTTCTCGGAGTTCCACTGATCAAGGGCGATACCCCGGTTAAAGAGCGCGAACGTCTATTTGGACTTTTTCGCACTGGTGAAATTAAGTGTTTAGTAGTTTCTAAAGTTGCCAACTTTTCAATTGACTTACCTGATGCAACTATTGCGATTCAAGTATCAGGTGCGTTTGGTTCGCGCCAAGAAGAAGCTCAAAGATTAGGTCGAATCCTGCGCCCTAAATCAGATGGCCGAGGTGCAATTTTTTATTCAGTAGTTTCGCGCGACACAGTAGATCAAGACTTTGCCCAAAATCGCCAACGGTTCCTTGCCGAACAAGGATATTCATACCGAATTATTGATGCTGACGATGTTTTTCAAGGGAAGATCTAAAGCGATCTAGATCAACTCTAAACATATCGTGGTGCTTGCCATCGATATGAATAACCGGAACTTCCTCGCCATATTTTCTGACTAAATCAGGATCCTGATCTATATAGATCTTCTCAATTTTAAAACTTAATTCAGCCTCAACTGATTTTAGAGCTTCAAGTGCGACATCGCAGAGGTGGCAGTTTTCTCTAGAGTAAATGGTTACAACTGTCACTTCTTCTTGCTCCGGTTTTTGCTTATTGCGCGATCCAGAAGCTCTTGCGCAATTAAAGTTGCATCATTCTTGGCTCGATAGGCATTCTTTTCAAGATCTTTTAAAACTGCTTCGGCAGTTGTTTTGGTAACGGTGGCAACCATGGGGCCATATTTTTTAGCGAATAAAGAATGGGCTACCTCGCCAATCGCGCGCGCTAAATCTTCGCGAGCCTCATCTAAAGTTGGCTCAGGTCGCGAATTTCCGATTGAATTCTGCATAGAAACTGCTGGTTCTTGGCGCAGCCGATTAAGTACTTCGGAGTATTCCGAAGGCTCATTTTCTCGGGAAATTTTAGGCTGGGCGGTCATTGGGCAATCATCTCACCCTGATAGCGTTGCGCAATATGTGGGGCAGATTCAGTAAAACCAAGGCGAAAACAAGTATCGCTCTGCTCTCTGCTGCCCTGATCACTTCAGCGCTGGTTGCCCCGAGCGCCGAAGCCCAAGTTCGAGTTCGTGCATCAACGGTTTGGGGACACACTGTCGCAGGTAGTGCGACAGCTGTTGCAAATTCAACAGTTCCAAAGAGTTCGCCAACTTCGAACTTAGAGAAAATTTCAAAGTTTGCTGTTACTTATAACTTATTCCCAAATTGGGCGCGTTCTGAAGTGCAGGCAGCACTTGATACGTGGGCTGTGAATTTTAAATCCTCTGTTGAAATTAAAATCACTGCTACTTGGAGCAAAAGCGCAAATGACGATGTTCTGGGTAGTGCGCGCCCTGGAAGTTATTTTGCAGAGTTTAATGGCGCACCTGATTCCACGCTTTGGTATCCATCGGCTTTAGCAAATTCATTAGCGGGCAAAGATTTAGATCGAGATAATCCCGAAATCGTAATTCAAGTTAACTCCGCAGCAAACTGGAATCAACGCGGAGATGATTTGCCAAGCAAAACTGAATATGATTTAGAGTCAGTGATCTTGCACGAAGTAGCGCATGGTTTGGGCTTTCTATCTACCGATGCATACGATCAATTTTTTGGTTTCGGAAGCATCGATCAACCCACTCCATTTGATGCATACATTCAAACTCCCGATGGCCGCCGCCTATCTGATATGCCATCACCATCACTGGAATTAGGAAAAACTCTTACTGCGCCGCTTTATTGGATTGGCGAGAACGGCAAGCGCTCAAATAATGGCGAGAAAATAAAGATGTATACGCCAGCAATTTACGAGCAGGGTTCTTCGGTAAGCCATTTAGATGAAGCGACTTTTGCAAAGAGTGGTCTGGATGCAGTGATGACTCCAAATCTTGATGCTGGCGAGATCTTCCACCAACCTGGACCACTTTTATTGGCGATGATGGAAGATATGCGCACCAAACCACCAGTTGGTCTAGCGGTAAGCGCTCCAGATGCACCTCGCAATGTTGAAGCCCTCATTGGAAATCAAAGTGCCATTATTACCTTTGATCCACCAGCTAATGCCCGAGCGGCACAGGTAAATACATATACCGTCAAGAACTTAAAGACTTCGCTAACTGTCACTAGTGCTAGCAGCCCAATAATAATTACTGGCCTCAAGAATGGCACTGCATATTCCTTTGCAGTCTCTGCCCAAAATAATCTGGGTACTTCGGTTGAAGCAATTACAAATGCAATAATTCCACAACCAGGTTGGAAATCAGGGCCAGCTGCTTTGACCACCGATGGTCGCGATTTAGCGACCACCACTTTTAATGGAAAACCGATCATCGTATTTACCCAGGCAGCAAAAGGTGACTTAATGATTGCCACCTGGAATGACTCATATTGGAGTAAAAAAACCGTTGATGGCGCAGGAGGTAGCGCGGGTCGCACGCGAAATAACATCGCTGGGAATATCTCACTTTGTAAATCAGGGACTGGAACAAATCAGAAGCTGCATATATTTTATTCGGACGCCAAAGACTTAGATCTTCGTCATGTGCTTTACGACGGAAAAACATTTGCTTTCGAAATTGTTGATGGCAATGGGCCCTCAGTTCAAAACTATGAAATCCCGGATCGAGTACGAACTGCCAGTGATGTAAGCATCACCAATGCGTGTGCAATTACGCCAGGTGGCATCTCGGTCTTCTATCGCGATGAAACTCAAGGTATTTTGCTAGGTGCCACAAAGCGAGTGAATACCAATAAATGGGTTTACGAACTAATTGATGGAGATCGTAAAACAGATAATCGAACTACCGGAGATGTTGCTTTTCATCTAGCTTCATATGTAACTGGTTCAACAACACATATTATTTACGACTCGGTTTTGGTGATTAATCAGAAACGTGAGATAACTTCGGGTGAAGTTCGGTATGCAACACGTAGTGGCGTAAATCCAAATAGCTGGATCTATCAAACTTTAGATGAATCCAACAAAGAGACACCTATAGCTGGCTTCGGCGTAGCTATTGCAAAAGAAAAGGCAGGGGTCCGAATGGTTTGGATTGCGTCTAGTCCAAATTCAACGCCAGCGCCAAATCAAATACGAAGTACTTTTATCGGTAAAACCAGTGAAATTAAAGCTGTCGCATCTGTCGGTTTTGGAACCCCAGGAGCTCATCTGACTTTAGAAAATGGCGAGCTAATCTTTAATTGCGAACTTCGGCTTTGCGCTCTTAATCTAAACCAAGCAAGCAACCAAATTCGATTAATTACCTCGGTGCAGACTACCGACCTAGGTCGTGGTGTTTTTGTGAAGGTGGAAAAGAAGCGCTTCTTGCTCGCTGCGCTAGACCGAAAATTTACTTTCTTCGCAGCTTAATTCTCTCTCAAACTAAGTTGTAGATCTCATTTCCGGTATAGATATAAAGCCCAAACGACTTATTGTATTGAATAATAATTGGGCTTCCTTGAAAAGAGTTCTTGGAGGTAACTTTGCCATTCTTATCAAAAATTAGCAGCGTGCCAGAACTATTATTCTCATAGGCGGCATAAAAAGTTCCCGCTGCGCCATTGGCAACTGCCGCATTCGAAGTAGCTTTATATCTAGTTGTCCAAGTTGGTTTTAAGTTCGCAGCAAACTTTGTAATTGTTGCTAAAGATGAAGTACTACTCTTTAAATAGCCACCAAGTAAGAGAGAGGAAGTTGCGCTTGCCCAGTTGCGGGTAGCGCCTTTCTCGCCACTGCGAATTGATTGCACAATTTTTGGAGCGGAATCAACTTTCACAATAATTCCATCACGTACACCAATAGCTTTATTTGCTAAAAATAACTCAGTGCTACTACCTAACAGGATACTTGTGCCGTCGCTATTGCGAATTACTCGATCTAAAGTCGTAGTTGTTTTTCCGACTCTTAGCGGTTTGCCGTACTTTCCAGTTAAGTCACAGGATATAAAAAGTGAACCAGCAGATTGCCATGCGACTATAGATATTCCACTTTTATTAATGCTGATTGAAGTTGGCAACACTGGTTGCGAGAGAGGTAATTGATATTTACCAGCACCTTCACCAGTGGGGCTTACTTTCCAAAGAGTTAAATCATTTAAATCTGCTCTCATAGCGCCTTCAGCTCCGATGACTACGCCATCAGGATTTATCGCCGTTGGTAAAGGATCGGCAACGCCGGGCATGGCGATTGGCGGCGCCGAAGCGCCTGCCAGCCAGATATTTCCGCTGGCATCAAGAGCCCCAGCAGATATCGTAAAAGCTAGTAGATCATTGAAAGAATGTTGCCATTTCTCTGAGCCATCTTTATTTAAAGCGGTTACATAACCACCCGTTGGGGTATTTCCATAGAGATAGATTGCGGAATCGCCAACCAGCATTCCGGCAATATCTTGATCTGCCGGAATTGTTTTGATAATTTCTAGTGATTTTACGGGCGCTGCCAGTGCTGGAAACACCGCAAACATTAGAGACGCCGTTACAAGCGCGATTATTTTGCGAAACATTTAAGCTAACTCAATCGAGCGATCTCGGGCAGCTTTCATTGACTTAGCTACTAACTTAGCAAGATCGCCATCGTTAAAAGCTGCAAGCGCAGCTGCGGTTGTGCCGTTGGGGCTAGTCACATTTTCACGAAGTTCAGTTGCACTTTTTCCGCTCTCGGCCAATAACTTTGCTGCGCCAATTAAAGTCTGAACGGTTAACTGAGTGGCAACTTCTGCACTCAAACCAAGTTCTTGCGCGCCCGCAACCATCGCTTCAGTAAAGGCAAAGAAATATGCCGGGCCAGATCCGCTGGTAGCAGTAACTGCATCCTGTAGCTCTTCGGCAACTTCAACAACTTGACCAGACTTTGCCAGAAACCCAGTGACAAATTCGCGCTGTGCTGAAGTAACACCTGCCCCAAGTGAGATGGCAGCCATTCCAGCGCCAACCATAGTTGCCGTATTTGGCATTACCCGAATCACTGGATTTGCTTTACCTAAATTAGCGCTGATGAAATCAATTTTTTTACCAGCCGCAAAACTAACTACTACCGCGGCTGGATTTATTGCAGCTCCTACTTCGGCCAATGCCGCTGCCATATCTTGCGGCTTAACCACTAATAGAACAGCATCGGCGTTGTGCACGCTATCGGTGATCTCGGCAATTGAAATTCCGTAGCGGCTAACTAACTCAGTTGCTCGCTCGGCTCGCTTCTCGCAAACCGCAATATTGGCAGGGGTTTCACCATAAGCAATGAGGCCAGCTATTAAAGCCTCGCCCATATTTCCAGCGCCAATTACTGCGGTTCTCATCTACCAATCGTACCTGTTCATGATGTGCGCTTTTTGGTAATTACGCATAGGCTCAACCTCTATGTCCGAAGTTAAAGCAGGTTTCGCGCGCGATTGGGTTGAATTTGTAGACCCAAATGATGATGAAGAGATCTTTAAATGTGATCTCACGTGGCTTACTTCGCATTGGACATGTATTTACGGTGATGGCTGCAAAGGTGTTTTTGCCGATCGCCCAAATGATGGCTGCTGTACTGAAGGCGCTATGTATTCAGATGCAAACGATGAAGCCCGCACGCAACGCGCTGCAGCGCTACTCACTCGAGATATGTGGCAATATTTTGATGTTGCGCAACCAAAGAAGCCTGGCGGCTTATTACAAGTTTCGGAAAGCGATGAAGATAACGAACGTAAGACTCGAGTAGTTGAAGAATCTTGCATTTTCTTAAACCGCAAAGGTCACGAAGCCCCTGGCTACACCGGCTCTTTCGGTTGCGTACTTCATCATCTAGCTCAAAAAGAGAATAAACATTTTGTTGATACCAAACCAGATGTTTGCTGGCAACTTCCGATGCGCCGTTCTTATGAATCTCGCGAAGTTGGCGAACGTACTTACTCGATTACCGTTTTGGGTGAATACGAAAGATTAGCTTGGGGCGATGGCGGCGAAGATTTTGATTGGTATTGCACTAGTAATTCAGATGCACATGTTGGAACTCAGCCAGTTTATCTCTCTAATCGCGCAGAGTTAATCGCGCTTATGGGTCAAGCTCCATATGACATTCTGGCCAAGCTCTGTGATGCACGTATTGAAGGAATTAGAGCGGCGCAAGCACGTTCGCTCCCGCTATTTGTTATACAACATCCAGCAACTTTGCTGGCGCAGAAAGAGAAAAGTCAGTCCTAGTCTCTAGGGTTTCATTATGGCCAAAGTAGAGAAAGATCCATTTAAGTGCAGCGAATGTGGCTGGACTTCACAGAAATGGGTTGGTCGCTGCGGCGAATGTCAGGCTTGGGGCAGCGTTGAAGAGATCGCAGCACCTAAAAAACTCTCACTTGTAGCTGGTCGAGTTACGCATTCAGCAACTCCAATTGGCGATGTTGATTTATCTGCAGCTAGCGCCAAACCAACTGGGGTATCTGAACTAGATCGCGTGCTCGGCGGCGGATTAGTTCCAGGGGCAGCAATTTTATTGGCTGGCGAACCTGGGGTTGGAAAATCTACGCTTCTGCTTTCGGTTGCAGCTCAAACTGCTAAAAACAATATCCCGGCGCTATATATCAGCGGCGAAGAATCTGCTTCACAAGTTCGACTACGCGCCGAACGAATAAATGCGATTGATCCAAAGTTATGGTTGGCATCTGAAACAGATCTTGGTGCGGTAATTACGCATATCGATGAAGTGAAACCTCAACTATTAATTATCGACTCAATCCAAACTATCGGCTCAAGTGCAGCCGATGGTGCACCTGGCGGCGTTACTCAGGTACGCGAAGTTGCTGGTGCACTAATTCGAATCTGTAAAGATCGCGATATCACGCTGCTTTTGGTTGGGCATGTAACTAAAGATGGTTCTATTGCTGGCCCGCGTATGCTCGAACATATTGTTGATGTGGTTCTGCAATTCGAAGGCGAACGTCATTCTAGATTACGTTTAATTCGGGCAATTAAGAATCGGTTTGGTGCCAGTGACGAAGTTGGTTGTTTTGATTTAAGTGACACTGGAATCGAAAGTGTTTTAGACCCAACTGGGTTATTTACTTCACGTCACGCCGAACCAGTTCCAGGTACATGTGTAACCGTAACTCTCGAAGGCCGACGCCCATTACTCGCTGAAATTCAAGCGCTAGTTTCGCAAGGTCGCGAAAATGATTTCGGAAATGCCCGCCGGGTTACCAGTGGTTTAGATTCAGCGCGTACTTCCATGACTCTGGCCGTGCTCGAACTTCGTGCGAATGTGCGCATTGGTGGCCGCGATGTTTATGCCGCGACAGTTGGCGGTATGAAAATGTCCGAACCTGCAGCTGATTTAGCCCTTGCTTTGGCCGTTGCGTCAGCTGCTAAAGCGCTGGCTTT
>JBIILF010000017.1:0-9079 GCA_044232785.1 Candidatus Planktophila sp.
TAAAGATGAAGCTTCAGCGCTAACACCTTCTTCTAAATCACCATCAGAACAAATTACCCAGATGGTGTGATCAAATAAAGATTTTCCAACTGCTGTAGCAGGATCAAGCAAGCCACGTTCGTAACGCGCAGCCATCGCCATACCAACTGCAGTTGCTACACCTTGGCCTAGCGGACCAGTGGTCATTTCTACGCCTGCAGTATGGCCAAATTCAGGGTGGCCAGGCGTTAAGGAATTCCAAGTACGAAAAGCCTTTAGATCATCCATTTCAAGGCCATAACCACTATAGAAAAGTTGAGTGTAAAGAGTTATTGAAGAGTGACCACAAGAGAGAATGAAACGATCGCGAGCAACCCAATTTGGATCTGCTGGATCATGAACTAAATGGCGTTGAAATAAGTTATAGGCAACAGGGGCTAATGCCATCGCAGTACCAGGGTGGCCATTGCCCACCTTCTGTACTGCATCCATTGCAAGGGCGCGGGCGTAGGTGACGGCCTGATCATCTAACTCAGTCCAACCGGTCATCTGGCTCATACTCTGCTCCTACTTTCTTTCCGCTGTTGTAATTGATAACCAAATTCGCCAGGTGGCGATCCAAACTAAAGTTGATCCGAGTAAATGAAGTATGACCAGTAATTCAGGTAGCCCTTGTACATACTGGATATATCCGACTAGCGCTTGCGCCAATGTGAATCCAAAAAAATACTTGATTCTTTTCCTAGTTAATGGCGATAAATTCGGAAGCACGCATAGTGCGAGCGAAACGCCTAAAAGTGCAATCACTGCATCTGCATGCAGCCATGAGATCGCGCGACTATCAATATCCAAACGCGGCGCTTGCGCATCACCAGCATGAGGCCCGCTTCCGGTAACTAAAGTACCAAGCACGATAACAACAAAAGTTAGCGCTACTTGCGCGGTAACTAAAACTCGTAACTTCAGATCAGTTGGGCGGATCGAAACCAGGGGAGTGCGAGCACGTTCGACCATAGATGCCGCGCCTGCGATAAGAAATATCGAGAGAATAAAATGGCTAGCAACAGCGAGTGGATTTAAATCTGTAAGGACAGTTATTCCGCCAAGCACGCCTTGTCCGAGAATTCCTAGAAGTTGAAGTGCGGCCCGCCAAAGTAAATCTTTGCGAGCTTTACGAAACGCATAAATAATTGCAGCGATAGCGGCAAAGAAAAGTACAAAAGTTAACAAGCGATTTCCAAATTCAACCCAAGCGTGGAAAGCGCCTTCAGCTTGTCCGGCAACCGGAACATATGAACCTGGCGTGCATTCAGGCCAAGTCGGACAGCCCAAGCCTGATCCGGTGATGCGAACTGCGCCGCCCGTAATAACTAACCCAGCCTGCAAAATCAGCAGTAGGTAGAGAATCGGCATGGCCCAACCCTATGGCAGCAGGTCGCGGCCAAGCCTGAGGCGCCCCTCACTAACGGCTGGCGGAGAGGAAAGGCTCGATTTACGATACATTACTGTTGTGAAAAGCCAGATTATGAGTGCGCCGCCAGCCGGCGATGATCTGCGTACCCGTGACGCAATTGCACGCTCAATTCTGGAAAATGGCCCTTCGACTGCGGTGGCTTTAGGCGAGCGGCTAGCGCTGACACCTGCTGGCATCCGCCGCCACCTTGATAATTTAATCGCCGATGGCATCCTTGAAGCCCGCGAACCACATATTGGTCTTTCTCGTGGCCGTGGCCGTCCCTCCAAAGTTTTTGTTATGACCGATCAAGGTCGCGAGAAGTTTGAGCATTCCTACGATGACTTAGCAGTTGCTGCACTTAAATTTATGTCAGCGCAATCAGGTGCGCACTTAGTTAAAGCTTTCGCGAAGACTCGCGCCGATGACATTGAGCGTAAAGGTATCGAAGCGCTTAAGACCGCATCTAATAAGACTGAAGGTCTAGCAACTTTTCTTACTGAGCAAGGTTATGCCGCAACAGTAATAGAGCGAAAAATGGGCGAAGAAATTTGTCAGCATCACTGTCCGATCGCACACGTTGCGGCTGAATTTCCAGAACTTTGCGAAGCTGAAACTGCCGCATTCTCGGCGCTACTTGGAACTCACGTTCAACGTTTAGCAACTATCGCTCATGGCGACGGTGTATGTACAACATATATTCCCAATCCAATATCTAAAAATGCAGTAAACAAAACTAGTGCTCGGAGAGGCAACTAATGACCATCGCACATCCAGAACTCGACGGACTCGGCAATTATGAATTTGGTTGGTCCGATAAAAATGATGCTGGCGCAAATTCAAAGCGTGGCATTAACGAGGAAGTAGTTCGCGATATCTCTGCGAAGAAATCCGAACCACAGTGGATGCTTGATCTGCGCCTAAAAGGTTTAGCTCTCTTTGAGAAGAAGCCAATGCCAAATTGGGGCTCAGACTTAAGTGGTATTTTCTTCGACACTATTAAGTACTTCGTGCGCTCAACTGAGAAGCAAGCGACTACTTGGGATGACCTACCTGAGGAAATTAAAAATACTTATGATCGTTTAGGTATCCCAGAGGCTGAGAAGCAGCGCTTAGTTTCCGGTGTGGCTGCGCAATACGAATCTGAAGTTGTTTATCACTCAATTCGCGAAGATTTAGCGGCGCAAGGCGTTATTTTCCTTGATACTGATACTGCCCTAAAAGAGCATCCAGAGATGTTCAAAGAGTATTTCGGTACTGTGATTCCGGTTGGCGATAATAAGTTTGCGGCGCTAAATACTTCAGTGTGGTCTGGTGGTTCATTCATCTACGTTCCTAAGGGCGTACATGTAGATATTCCATTGCAGGCTTATTTCCGTATCAACACTGAGAACATGGGTCAGTTTGAACGTACTTTGATTATCGCTGATGAAGATTCCTACATTCATTATGTAGAAGGTTGCACAGCGCCGATCTACAAGTCAGATTCATTGCACTCAGCTGTAGTTGAAATTATTGTTAAAAAGGGTGCCCGCGTTCGTTACACCACAATTCAAAACTGGTCTAACAATGTTTATAACTTAGTAACTAAGCGCGCAACTTGTGCTGAGGGCGCAACTATGGAATGGGTCGATGGCAACATCGGTTCGAAAGTAACCATGAAGTATCCAGCAATTTTCTTGATGGGCCCACATGCAAAGGGCGAGACACTTTCACTAGCTTTTGCTGGCGAAGGACAACACCAAGATTCTGGCGCCAAGATGGTTCACGCAGCTCCATACACATCATCATCTGTAATTTCTAAATCTGTAGCTCGTGGTGGTGGTCGTACTTCATACCGCGGTCTAGTCCAGGTTCAAGAAGGCGCACATCATTCAAAGAGCACAGTTAAATGTGATGCGCTATTGGTTGACACAATTTCACGATCTGACACATATCCGTATGTTGATATTCGCGAAGACGATGTATCAATGGGTCACGAAGCAACTGTTTCGAAAGTTAGCGATGATCAGCTCTTCTATCTAATGTCACGTGGCTTAACTGAAGATGAAGCCATGGCAATGATTGTGCGTGGATTTATTGAGCCAATCGCTCGCGAACTACCAATGGAGTATGCACTTGAGCTAAACCGCTTGATTGAACTCCAAATGGAAGGCGCGGTTGGTTAATTTAATATGTCCACTCTTACCACGAATTACTTAACGCCTACGGGGCGCGAAGAAGCTTGGCGGTTTACTCCGCTTAAACGTCTTGGCGGCTTACACAATGGCACTTTTCAGTTAGCTTCTCGCAATACTTTAGCTCTAACTGGCAGCACTCCTGCTGGCGTAACTTTTGAGCGAATCGGTCGCGAGTTAATCTCGGCAGAATCAAAGACTGACGATGTAATCGTGGGTCGTATTCACGAAGCTGCCAGCGAAGTAACTGTCTTGAAAATCGCCGCGAATACTGAAGTGGCAGAACCTATTTCACTTCATCGCTTAGCCGGTGGGCTAACTGATGCCGAACTTTCGCGTGTACAGATTCGCATTGGCGCTAATGCCAAAGCAACTGTAATTATCGAGAACTCTGGCGATCACTTACTTGCTGAGGATGTTGAGATCATTTGCGAGCCAGGCTCGAACTTAACTCTGGTTGCGTTGCAAGAATGGGACTCAAAGACAATTCATGCCGGACGTCAGCATGCGATCGTCGATAAAGATGCGACCTTCAAATCAATCATTGTCACAGTCGGGGGAGATGTAGTTCGTTTACTTCCAACTGTTGAATTCAAAGGCCAAGGCGCTTCTTGCGAACTGCTAGGTGTGTATTTTGCAACAGCTGGGCAGTTCTTCGAACATCGGATGTTCGTTGATCACTTGGTGCCAAATGCAAAGTCACGGGTAAATTACAAAGGCGCACTCGCAGGTCAAGACGCTCACACCGTATGGATCGGTGATGTATTTATCCGGGCAGCTGCTGAAGGCACCGATACCTATGAACTAAACCGAAACTTGTTGTTAAGTGATGGCGCTCGCGCAGATTCAGTTCCTAATCTGGAAATTGAAACTGGCGAGATCGTCGGTGCTGGCCACGCAAGTACCACTGGTCGCTTTGATGACGAACAGCTTTTCTACTTGATGTCACGCGGTATTGCGGTCGAGGATGCTCGCCGGTTAGTAGTTCGCGGCTTCTTCAATGAGATCGTCTCCGAAATCGGCAATTCTGAGATTCAGGATCGCTTGATGACTCGCATCGATAACGAGCTCGAAAAAGCAGGTGCGCAATGAGTGATTTAAGCCTTTCTAATCTGCTTGAGGGCAAACCAGTTCTCATTGAGAAAAATGGTAAATCAATCTGTGTTACCCGCATTGGCTCCGAAGTGTTTGCAATCGGTGACACCTGTAGTCATTCCGATGCTTCGCTTTCTGAAGGCGATGTCACGGATTTCAAAATTGAATGCTGGTTACATGGCGCAGAATTTGATTTACGTACCGGGGTCGCACTGACGCTTCCGGCAGTAGCACCAGTTGATGTTTATGCAGTAGTGGTTGACGGAGATTCCGTAACCATTGAAGTGAAGTAGAGGATTGTTATGAGCACACTAGAAATTCGCGGCCTTAAAGTTTCAGTTGATACTGAGAATGGTCCAGTTGAAATCTTGAAAGGTGTAGACCTAACTATCAAGAGCGGTGAAACCCATGCAATCATGGGGCCAAACGGTTCTGGTAAATCTACTTTGGCTTACTCAATTGCCGGTCACCCTAAATATCAGATTACTGGCGGCACCGTAACTCTCGATGGTGTTGACCTGCTTGATATGACTGTCGACGAGCGCGCTCGTGCTGGCTTATTCCTAGCAATGCAGTATCCAGTTGAAGTTCCAGGCGTTTCAGTTTCTAACTTCCTACGTACCGCCGCAACTGCTCTTCGTGGCGAAGCTCCTAAGTTACGTACTTGGGTTGGCGAAGTTAAGGCTGCAATGGCTGCACTAAGCATGGATCCAGCATTTGCTGAACGTAATGTTAATGAAGGCTTTTCTGGCGGCGAAAAAAAGCGTCACGAAATCATGCAACTTGAACTTCTTAAGCCAAAAATCGCAATCCTTGACGAGACCGACTCAGGTTTAGATGTTGATGCACTTCGGATTGTTTCTGAAGGCGTAGTTCGTGCTAAAGCCGATAACGATTTAGGCGTGCTATTGATTACTCACTACACCCGCATTTTGCGTTACATCAAGCCAGACTTCGTGCATGTATTTGCTGATGGTCGCATCGTCGAAGAAGGCGGCCCTGAGTTAGCAGAGAAGCTCGAAGCAAATGGCTATGCCGAGTATGTAAGTAAGTAGTAAATATGGCCTTTGATCCTCGCGAAGTGCGTAAAGATTTCCCAATCTTTGAGCGCACTATTCGCGACGGAAAAAGGCTAGTTTATTTGGATTCTGGCGCTACCAGTCAGAAACCTAATTCGGTAATCGAGGCGGAAAGTAATTTCTATCGCATGCACAATGCAGCCGTTCACCGCGGTGCGCATCAGTTAGCTGAAGAAGCTACCGATGCTTATGAAGGTGCTCGCGAAACTGTTGCCAAGTTCCTAGGCGGTAGCGTTGATGAAATTATCTTCACTAAAGGCGCTACTGAAAGTCTGAACTTACTTGCTTATGCATTTAGTAATGGCGACAGCGATAATCGATTTAATGTGAAATCAACCGATCGCATCGTAGTTACCGAAATGGAACATCACGCGAATCTGATTCCTTGGCAGCAGTTAACTAAGCGAAGTGGCGCCGAACTCAAATGGTTCGAAGTAACACCTGACGGTCGTTTGGATCTTTCAAATTTGGCTGAAATTATCACCCCGAATACCAAAGTTGTTGCACTGACTCATCAATCAAATGTTTTAGGAACTGTAAATCCACTGTCTGCAATTGTCGCTCGCGCCCACGAAGTTGGTGCTGTGGTTGTACTTGATGCCTGCCAATCCGCACCACACATGCCAGTTAACGTAAAAGAACTTGATGTTGATTTTCTAACGTTTTCCGGACATAAAGCTGTAGGACCAACTGGCATCGGTGTTCTATGGGGACGTGCCTCATTGTTAAAAGATTTGCCACCATTTCTTTTCGGTGGATCAATGATCGAAACCGTGACCATGACTGATGCAACTTGGGCGCCATCGCCAAGACGGCACGAAGCTGGTGTGCCAAATATGGCTCAAGCAGTTGGTTTAGCCGCCGCTCTTAATTACTTAATGCACATTGGCATGGATAACATTTACAAGCACGAGCAAGAACTCGGTGGCTACTTACTTAAGCGCTTACAAGAAATTCCAGATCTGAAACTCGTTGGCCCACTGGTGATGGATGACCGTGGGGCAGTGGCTTCATTCACTTTAGGTGATATTCATCCGCATGACTTAGGTCAGTACCTTGATTCGCAAGGTATTGCAGTTCGCACTGGCCACCATTGTGCTTGGCCGCTAACTCGCAAGTTAGGCGTGCAAGCAACTACTCGTGCCTCACTTTATTTGTATAACGACGAAGCAGATGTAGATGCGCTGATCACTGGAATTATCGGGGCACAGAAGTATTTCGGTGAAAAGTAATGCAATTAGATAGCCTTTATCAAGAAGTGATTCTTGATCACTATAAGCGTCCGCAGCACAAAGGTTTATCCGCTACCTACGACGCTCAGGTGCACCATGTAAATCCCAGTTGTGGCGATGAGATAACTCTTAACGTGACCCTTGATGCAGATAAGGTCAGAGCGATTACTTGGGATGGCGTTGGCTGTTCAATCTCGCAGGCAAGTGTTTCCATCTTGAGCGATTTGTTATTAGGCAAAAGTATTTCTGAAGCAGAACTGATTCTGAATAACTTCACCGAGTTAATGCAAAGCAAGGGAACTATGGTCGGCGACGATGCAATTCTGGAAGATGCCGTTGCGATGGCTGGTGTCTCTAAGTTTCCCGCTCGAATCAAGTGCGCATTATTAGGCTGGATGGCTTACAAAGATGCCGTTGTGCAGGCCCAAGCCAAGTAGCAGATAGACTTCCGAGCAGTGCAAAGTAGAAAAATAGGGGATACGTGATGACAGCAGCGATTGATGATGTAACCGAAGCAATGAAGGATGTAGTTGATCCCGAGCTCGGAATCAATGTGGTCGATCTAGGTTTAATTTACGACGTCATGGTTGATGAGAACAACATTGCGATCTTGAATATGACTTTAACTTCGGCAGCCTGCCCGCTACAAGATGTTATTGAAGATCAGACCCGTCAAGCGCTTGCCCCACTAACTAGCGATGTAAAAATAAATTGGGTCTGGATGCCACCTTGGGGCCCAGATAAAATTTCTGATGACGGAAGAGATCAGCTGCGCGCTCTCGGCTTCACGGTTTGATAAATGTCTAACCACGCAGTCTGGATGACCTTTCGGTCAATGACCGCAGATCAATCAGTAAAGAATCAGAAGTTAAAGCCAGGCACGGTAAAGCGAATTGCATCCTATGCGAAACCGTATAAAACATACATAACGGTTTTCTTGATCACCGTTGTTATTGAAGCGTTTCTGATTATCACCTCGCCGCTCTTACTTCGTGAATTAATTGATAAAGGCGTAATTCCTAAAGATGGCGCCTTAGTCACTAAGTTAGCGTTTGCAGTTGCGTTCATAGCCATTTTCGATTCACTGATCAGCATTTTCGGACGTTGGTTCTCGGCTCGCATTGGTGAAGGTCTCATCTACGATCTACGCTCAGAAGTTTTTGAACATGTTCAAAAACAATCTGTCGCTTTCTTTACGCGTACTCAGACCGGTGCCCTGATCTCACGAATTAATTCCGATGTTATTGGCGCACAGCAGGCCTTTACCGCGACTCTTTCTGGCGTGCTCAGTAATTCAGTAAGTCTAGTTTTAGTAATCGGAGCGATGCTAGTTCTTTCTTGGCAGATCACCATAGTTTCACTCTTACTTTTACCGCTTTTTCTAGTACCAACTAAATGGGTTGGCAAGAAGTTGCAGTCGCTTACGAGAGATTCATTTAATTTAAATGCTGAGATGTCATCAACTATGACTGAGCGCTTTAATGTCTCTGGTGCCATGTTGGTCTCGCTTTACGGCCGACAGAGCGATGAAAAAAGCTATTTCCGTTCTCGTGCTCGCAAAGTTGCTGATATCGGTATTGAGATCGCGCTACTAAACCGAATTTTCTTCATCGCACTTACCAGTATTGCCGCAGTAGCCACCGCGATTGCTTATGGAATTGGTGGACACCTAGCAATTGATGGCACTGTAACCGTCGGAACGTTATTAGCGATAACGGCATTGTTAGCCCGCCTTTATGGTCCACTGACTGCACTGTCGAACGTGCGTATTGATGTTATGACAGCGTTAGTTTCCTTTGAGCGAATCTTCGAAGTCTTGGATTTAGCGCCTATGGTGCAAGATCGCCCAAACGCTAAAGAATTAGTCGGCAAAGATTTCGCAGTCGAATTTAAAAACGTTTCCTTCGCCTATCCAAAAGCTGAGGAAATTTCACTTTCATCCCTTGAATCAGTGGCCAAACCTGAAACTGTCGAAAGTGGCGTTGTTTTAAATGGCCTAACTTTCACAGCCAAGTCAGGAACTATGACTGCATTGGTTGGTCCATCGGGTGCAGGAAAGACCAC
>JBIILF010000018.1:0-8962 GCA_044232785.1 Candidatus Planktophila sp.
GTGTTGATTGCGGCGCCTGCGAGCCAGTCTGTCCGGTTGAAGCCATCTATTACGAAGATGACGTTCCAGCACAATGGAATGAGTTCGGCAAAATCAATACTGAGTTCTTCGTGGAAATTGGTTCACCAGGTGGCGCAAGCAAGGTTGGTCAAACCAACACCGATCACGCTTCTGTAACTTCACTCCCAGTAAAGCCTGAATAGAAAAGTTTCAACCTGAAGCTGCCAGATTTTCCTTGGGATGCACTCGCTCCCTATGGCGAAATCGCGCGCTCGCATCCCAGCGGTGCTATTGATTTATCGCAAGGAACTCCAGTTGATCCGACACCTGAATTCATCCAAGCAGTACTGCGCGAAAGTTCGAATTCGCCAAGCTATCCCGTAACTGCAGGTACCCCTGAACTTCGAGCCGCAATTACTAGTTGGGCAAAAAGTAAATTAAAAGCTTCTGGTGATTTTGATGTTCTACCGGTCATTGGCTCTAAAGAACTTGTTGCCTGGTTACCAACGTTGCTTCAAGCAAAGTCAGTTAATTTCCCAGAAATTGCTTATCCAACTTATCGCGTAGGAGCCATTTTGGCAGGCGCAGTCGAAGCCGCTGTCGCGATTAGTCCAGAAGAGTGGCCAAACGCTGATCTAACTTGGGTTAATTCACCAGCTAACCCAACTGGTCGCGTACATAGTGATAGTCAATATGAAGCAGCTATCGCTTGGGCTCGTCAGAATAATTCTATTTTAGTTTCAGATGAGTGTTACCTGGAATTTGGCGACACTGCGAATCCAACCTCGATCTTGCAATATACCGAAGGCGATAATCGAAATATTTTGGCTGTTCACTCGCTTTCTAAGCGATCTTCGATGGCCGGTTATCGCGGTGCATTTTTAATTGGAGATAAGGATTTAATCGCTCGCATTCGCGAGGTTCGCAAACATGCCGGAATGATGGTGCCGCTTCCTATTCAAAAAGCCATGACCGTTGCGTTAAGTGATGAAAACCATGTAGCTGAGCAACGTGCTCGTTATAACGATCGTCGTGCCAAATTGTCACCAGCCCTAAAAACTGCAGGTTTTGAAATCGAATATTCGAATGCGGGTTTGTATATCTGGTGCACTCGAAATGAAAGCGACTGGGATTCGGTGGCTTGGCTAGCTTACTTAGGAATCCTGGCAACTCCCGGCAATTTCTACGGGCCGCTAGGCAAATCTCATATTCGAATCGCAATGACTGCAACCGACTCGCAGATCGCTGAGGCCGCAGCTCGCATCACTGCAGCCGTAAAAGGTTAGCAATGCCAGTCGGAATTCTTCTAGTCGGAGGACTTGGTACTCGATTAGCACCTCTCACTAGCAAA
Organism: Candidatus Planktophila sp.; assembly: GCA_044232785.1. Lineage (GTDB taxonomy): Bacteria > Actinomycetota > Actinomycetes > Nanopelagicales > Nanopelagicaceae > Planktophila. The sequence goes on from JBIILF010000018.1 coordinate 1,352, forward strand.
ACCCCAAAACCTATGTTGCCAATCGCAAATTTACCAGTGACCGAACATCAATTATTGGTTGCAAAAGCCGCAGGCATCACGAAAGTAGTACTGGCTACTGCTTATCTAGCTGAAACATTTACCCCATATTTCGGAGATGGCTCGAAGTGGGGAATGGAGCTAATTTATGCACTCGAAAGCGAACCACTTGGAACTGGTGGAGCTATTCGCAATGCAGCAGAGTTAATACTTTCAGAGATCTCCGAAAATGAGCCTGTTGTAGTTTTCAATGGCGATGTTTTGAGCCGCCATGATTTGAGAGCACAAATTAAGTTACATCAAGATAGTGGTGCAGCAGCAACCTTGCATTTAGTAAGCGTTGAAGATGCTCGCCCTTATGGTTGCGTACCTTTTGATGAGAACGGGCGAGTTACTGATTTTCTAGAAAAAATGGAAAACCCAATTACAAACACGATCAATGCTGGTTGTTATGTATTTAACCCACAAGTAATTCGAGATATAGATTTAGGTAAAGTTGTTAGCGTTGAACGTGAAATCTTTCCGCAGTTATTAAAAGCCGGTAGCGTCATTCAAGCTTTTGTTGATGACTCATATTGGTTAGATATGGGAACTCCCAAAGCGTTGCTTAAAGGTTCACAAGATTATGTAGGCGTTCGCGAATTCATCGTTGGAAGTGGAAGTAATATTTCGCAGAGTGCAATTATTTCCGGGGCGAGTGCGATCGGAAAAAACGTAACCATTGGTGAAAATGTTGAAATAGTCGCATCGATTATTAGAGATGGTGCAAACATTGGCGCTGGCTCAAAATTGCATAATGTTTTTGTGGAATCAAATACTTTGGTCGCAGAAAACACCAAGGCAGCTGCTGCATATCTAGCAAATGGTGAGTTAACAGAATTAAAAATTTAGAAACCCTCAACTACTACTTGAGTTTTTACGCGTAAATAGCGTCCCATTTGCCCAATTTCCACGCTTTAGGGCTTGACTTAACGGTCTTACACGCGTGTAATTCACCTAAGAGAAGGCCACATGCCGTCAGGGCGGGGCCACTATTTATGTGGAGAGTTATTAATGCCGATTCGTCCAGCACAAAACCCTTCCTCCCTAGGTCCTGTAATCCAGCTAGCCAGCGGCGAGAGCGTCGAGCTTTCCTGGCAAGAGCGCGCACTCTGCGCTCAAACTGATCCCGAAGCATTTTTTCCTGAGAAAGGTGGCTCTACTCGCGAAGCGAAAAGAGTTTGCCTTTCCTGCGATGTTCGTTCTGAATGTCTTGAATACGCTCTTGCACATGATGAGCGTTTCGGAATTTGGGGCGGCCTTTCCGAGAGAGAAAGACGTCGACTTAAGCGTCGCCCTGCTTAATCGATTTACTTCGATTAATTAGGTACAGCCAACGCCAACGGAAATAAATATGGCGACTACAAAAATAACTGACCCGTTTCACGTAACGGCTGTAATCGTTTCTCACGATGGAGCTATTTGGTTACCTGAAGTAGTCGCAGCGCTCTCATCTCAAAGTCGCAAAATTGATCACATCGTTGCGGTTGATAATGGGTCAATTGATAAATCTGCCAATCTTTTAAGAGCTGCAAAAATTCCAGTTTTATCTCTGCCGCGAGATGCAGGTTTTGGCGATGCGGTCTATCGAGCAGTTGAGAAACTTCCAAAATCAAATAATGAACGCAATGAGTGGATCTGGGTTATCCATGATGATTGCGCACCAAAATCTGATTCGCTAGAAATGTTATTAGCTCAATTAGTTGATAGACCAAATGTGGCAATGGCTGGCCCGAAATTATTAGGTTGGCACGATCGAACACATTTACTTGAAGTTGGTGTAAGTATCACCAACAACGGTTCGCGTTGGACTGGGCTCGAACCACAGGAATATGACCAAGGTCAGCATGACGGTATTAGAGATGTGCTATCTGTAAGCACGGCTGGCGCCTTAATTCGACGTGATGTATTTATTGAGCTCGGCGGATACGACCCACAACTTGCTCTCTTTCGAGATGATGTGGATTTTGGTTGGCGCATCCGAATGGCCGGCCATTCAATAATTGTCGTTACAGATGCGGTGGCATTTCATGCCCAAGCGGCTGCATCAGAACGACGTTCGGTAGATGTTGAAGGCGCGTTCCTGCATCGCCCACTCTTATTAGATCGACGTAATTCCGCCTATGTGCTTTTGGCTAATTCTTCGAGTTGGCTCTTGCCCTGGTTGATTTTTCAGTTAATTACTGGCGCGGCCATTCGTTCGATTGGGTACTTATTCGCGAAATTACCTGGTTATGCCAGTGATGAAATTTTGGCAATTGCTTCATTAGTTTTCCGCCCGGCCATTTTGCTCGCGGCTCGTAAAGAACGTCGCATACATCGATTGTTACCTCCGAGAGTTATTGCAGATTTCATCCCGCCTCGCTTAACGCAATATCGAAATGGCATCAATAATTTTTTCGAATCGATCCGCAATCGAATTTTTTCGAAGATGCCAACCGATAGTGAAATTGATGAAGAGTTCAATGACGAAGCAGATCTACTGACTCCATCGAAGTCAGTTAATTGGGCAAGCATCTTTAAGCGCCCACAAGTCGTGCTTGGAATTTCGCTCTTTATTTACATCTTGCTCTCTTCAACTTCGCGGCTAGGCTCGCTAATCGGCGGTACTTTAGCGACTACGCCACATAGCACTAGCGCGCTTTGGCAAAGCTATGTTGAATCTTGGCATCAAGTTGGAATGGGAAGTTCATCACCAACCCCTCCTTGGGTCGCACTACTTTCTTTGCTCTCACTTCTATTTTTTGGTAAGCCATCAGTACTAATTACTGTTTTTATTTTAATCGCACCTGCACTAATGGCTTACTCGGCATATAAATTTCTTAAACTCATGACCGCAAATACCTGGCTTCGGGTCTCTGCCAGCATTCTTTATTCGATTAGCCCAGTTGCTATTGCCAGCGTAAATACTGGCCGGCTAGGAACTTTGGTATTCCTAATTCTCTTACCTTGGATAGTTTCTACAATTCCAACCCTAGATAACTTTGAGAAAATATCTTGGCGCCGGATTTTTGCGCTTTCACTTCTAATCTCAATAGCCACCTCGTTTACTTTGATGGTCTGGTTAGCAGTGTTTGTCGTAACTGTTTATGGCGTTGCTAATGATTTCCGAGCCTTCAATGCAGATCTTAATAAAGAGATTTTCGACCAAAAATTAAAGCGTCGCATTGCGCTCTTGCTGACTCCGTTAGTCGTAACAGCACCTTGGTCGCTACTTGCCATAATTGACCCAAGTCGTTTGCTTTACGAGGCAGGAATCTCTCTAAGTGGCGGTGGACCGAACTTAGCTTTCCTCGGAAATCCTGGTGGAATCGGTGCGCTTCCTTGGTGGGCGATTAGCCCAATTACCTTGCTCTTAATTGTAGCTTTTTTTGCTAGTACCAGATTACGTGAAGTCGCGGAATTGGGTTTAGTCTTTTTATTAATCTCAGTGCTCGCTAGTTCATTCTCAATTCCAGGAAATGGCACCAGTACTCCGACACAACTTTGGGCTGGAGTATTTTTAGCTGTTGCAACCCTGTCTGCAGTTTCAGTCGGAACTATTATTTTAAATGACCTCAGAGATTACTTAATTGCCACCAATATTAATTATCGGCACATTCTGTCTGCTCTATTACTACTAATCACGTTAGCGTATTCGCTAACCGCAACTTTCTGGAGTATTTCGCAAGCCCCTAACTCACCAGTGCATACCAAGAGTGTCAATGTTTTACCTGAGTACCTAGGTGTTGCGGTAGATTCAAAAACGTTGGTATTGCGCGAAGTAACTATTCGTGAGCGAACCTCTTTGGGCTTCTATATCTCCAGAGGTTCAGATATTGCACTCGGTGAGCCAGATGTTGCGCCTATTCAAGATCCCGCAATAGCTAAAGCAGTTATCGAACTCACTGATGGAAGTGGATTATCTACCAGTAAGACTTTTGCTGATTTCGGTATCAAATATCTTTTTGCCAAGAATCCAATTGATAAGGATGTAGTACGCACGATTGATTCAATTGGTGGCTTTGTGCGCGCTTCAGCGACAGCCGATGGCATTGTTTGGAAAATTAGCGATCCCACCGGACGACTTTTCTTCACCGACGTTAAGGGCGAGGTAACTCTGCTCACCAGCGGAGGTGTTGATGTAACAACAAGTGCTCCTGGTCCAGGTGTCATCACTCTTACTGAAAACTATGATTTAGGTTGGCAAATTATCCAAAACGGCCTAAAGCTCGAACGTAGCGAAAATGAAGCTGGGTTACCTCAATTCAAAGTTCTAGAAGCGGGCGAGTTCACTTTGATTCATGATGGAACTACCAGACGCGCAGTTCTTAGCTTGCAATTCATTGCCTGGACTATCTTGATTATTCTGGCGCTACCAGCGGGACGTCGCAAACGCGAGATCTCCGAAATGGAGCTCGCATGAAAATTCAAAGAGGAATTTTATTAGCTGGCGCAGTTGCGGCCGTTTTGTTAGTAACTAATTTATTTGATGCCAGCACAAATTCTCGCAAATTTTCGAATTCTTTCCCCTCTGTGGTTTGTCCACCAAACCCAGCAGGAGTTACCACAATTTCTTCGCTAGCTGCGAAGAAGACGCTCTTCTACCGAGTTGGTAATAAGAGTACTAAATTGGTAAAAATAAATACGTTGCGATACTCAAGCGTGGTGGATCCGATTTTAATTGAGTCAAATGGTCTGACTCCGGTGACTTTTCAAAGTCGCACTGGCGTGTGGGCCGGATCTGTTCTTTGTACTGCACCAACAACTTCACAGTGGTTTGTTGGTGGAACATCTGACGTAAGCAGTAAAGGCATGATCTATTTGGTCAATAGTGGGCTAAGCCTTTCAATTGTAGATCTCTTTACGTGGAGCGAGAATGGCGAGCAATCTCTAAAAACTATTTCAATAAAGGCAAACTCGACCTCCTCGATAAGGCTAGATTCCTTAGCGCCAGGTGATGCAAATATTGTGATTAATGTTGTGGCTAGATCTGGGCGAGTTAATAGTTTCCTGATCGATGAACGTGGAAAAGGTTTGCAGAAATTAGGAGGTGATTCAGTTAATGGAATTTCAGCACCGGCTAATAAGATTGTCATAAGCGGAATCCCTCAGCAGCTAAATAGGAATAAAGTGCCAGAACATTACTTGCGCCTCTTTGTCCCAGGTGTGGCCGATGCAAATTTCACCCTTGAGTTGCTCTCTAACGATGGTCGCTTCATCCCAGTTGGTTATAACGAAAGAAAATTAGTAAGTGGCAAAGTTGTTGAATTAAAACTAATGCCAAAAGTCGCTAAAGGTGAATTTGCGATCTCGATAACCTCAGATCAGCCACTTGTTGCCGCAATTCGATCTCGGGCTACCTCAAATGGCAATAGTGATTTTGTTTGGAGCACTCCTTCGCCCGCTCTCGGACCAATGCAGATCGCAATTGGTGGGATATCGCCAAAAATAGTTTTTGCTGGAGACTCGATCGCTGTTGACCTTAAGGTTCATAATACTTCTGGCAAAGTTACAGATAAGAGCATTACTGGTTCAGATCTAGTCAGCTGGCAAGTGCCTAATAATACGATCGCTATTTCAATTGTTAATGCTGGTAAAGATAATTATGCCGGCGCCCTGATTGCGGCTAAGAGCGGATATGCCTTCTTTCCTATTGCATCCGGGGCCGAACTTACAAAAGCTGCGATTCCTTCCTCAAACATTCAGGTTTTAAATCCGTAAACCTCCCATATTTTTAGGGGAGTGCCCACTAATCTGAGACACATGAGTTCGCTAAAGGTAGGTCGCGCCTGTTCGCGCGCTAGTTGTCGTCGAATGGCGACTATGACCCTTACCTATATTTACGCCGAATCAGTTGCTGTAGTTGGGCCACTTGCTACCTATTCCGAACCACATGCTTATGATCTTTGCGAGATTCACGCTGAACGCTTAACAGTTCCAAATGGCTGGGAAGTAATTCGAGCAGAAATCACTGATAACCAGAGTGGTCCATCTAATGATGACTTAATGGCAATTGCAGATGCTGTTCGCGAGGTTGCATCAGCACCTATTGCCGAAAAGAATTCTACTTCGGCAACTCTTGCTGCTAGCACCGAACATATTGGACGCCGTGGTCATCTGCGTGCAGTTCCAAATAAGTAATTTTTCAATTACGGAAGATAGATATTTTTTATGAATATTGAAATTCCAGATATTTTTAAAGCATATGACATTCGAGGATTAGTTGATGGCGAGCTTTCGCCAGATTTCGCATTTGCAGTTGGCTTAGCATTTGCTAGATTTCTTGAAATTGAACGCGAACCTAGCACCATAATAATCGGTGAAGATATGCGACCTTCTTCACCAGATTTAGCTGATGCATTTGCGGCAGGCGTAATGAGTAATGGCACAAATGTAATCCGCATCGGCTTAGCATCCACCGATATGCTCTATTTTGCAGCGGGCTCCAAAACGCTTCCCGGCGCTATGTTTACTGCCAGCCATAATCCAGCTGCGTATAACGGAATTAAATTATGTTTAAGCGGCGCTCGCCCGATCGGCAAAGAGACTGGATTATTAACGATTGAGAAATTTGTGCGATCAGGTTTACCAGTTGCGATGCGCCCACCCGGAGTTGAAAGTAATGAAGACCTACTTGGGGCTTACGCCGATTACTTACATGGTTTAGTTTCGTTTAAAGGCAATCGACCGCTGAAGATAGTCATTGACGCTGGCAATGGCATGGCTGGCTATACAGCTCCGGCAATTTTCGACCGGCTAGGTGCAGAAATAACGCCGCTTTTCTTTGAGCTAGATGGAAATTTTCCAAATCATGAAGCTAACCCAATTGATCCTAAGAATCTGCGCGATTTGCAGAAAGCAGTTTTGGAAAACAAGGCAGATATTGGTTTGGCATTCGATGGCGATGCTGACCGCTGTTTCTTGGTAGACGAGAATGGCCAAGCCGTAGATCCATCATTGCTCACATCTCTTATTGCAAGTCGCGAGTTAACTAAACATCCAGGGGCGACAATAATTCATAGCTTAATTTCTTCACGTGCTGTCGTCGAAGTCATTAATGAATCCGGTGGAGTTCCGGTTAGATCTCGAGTTGGGCACTCATATATAAAAGCGTTGATGGCTGAAACTGGGGCAATTTTTGGCGGCGAACATTCAGGTCATTTCTACTTTAAAGATTTCTGGCGAGCCGACTCTGGTGCTTTAGCGGCGCTACATGCGCTAGCTGCTTTAGGTGAATCTGATAAAACTATTTCCGAATTACTCTCGCCATTTCAAAGATATGCAGCAAGTGGCGAAGTTAATTCACGAGTCGAAGATGTCACATCAGTTATTCAGAAAATAAAAGAAAAGTATGAGGTATTGCCTGAATACAGCATCGACGAACTCGATGGCCTAACCATCTCGTCGGCAACCTGGTGGTTTAACATTCGCGCCTCAAATACCGAGCCGTTGCTACGTTTAAATGTTGAGGCTGATACCGCTTTAAATATGGCTAGCCATCGAGATGAACTACTCACGCTTATAAACGCCTAACCGTAGAGTCTAAGTAGAACTAGCCCCGTCTTAGCCGAT
>JBIILF010000019.1:0-8942 GCA_044232785.1 Candidatus Planktophila sp.
CGATCGGTTTCCTCGCCATTGAGGCCTTGCTTTATGGTGGAAATCTATGCCCCAGCAGGCAAAAGTTCCCAATTCTTGTGTTACATCGATGTTAAAAATTGCTGGTAACTAGTGGGTGTTCAGTTTTTGAGCGTGTAAATAGCTCGTTGTGCCCTAGATCATCTTCTTTCCCATAGGCTCACGGCATGACTCACCCTGAGGGCGTAACACTTGGCCGCCGGTTGGCAGCGATCTCTATTGATTGGCTCGCCTCATATGCGATCGCTTTTGCTTTCTTTACCGGAGGTGGAAGTTACTCTGATCGAATCGTTGAAACGCGATTCTTAACGCCACTTCTATTCGTAGCTGAATATGCAGTTTTGATTGCTTTGACTGGTTCTTCTTTCGGGCACAGATTACTGAGATTGAAAGTGGTCGATTTCAACCATGGGGGATCACCCAAAGTTGGCCAGGTACTAATCCGCACAGGCCTGATGGCGCTAGTGATTACTGCGATTACTTATGATGAAGATGGTCGTGGAATCCACGAACGATTCAGTCAAACTAAATTAAAAAAACTTAGTTAACGGATTTAACGAATCTTCATTCCGCGAGTTGGCATTGGCCCCTTAGGAATTGGCATTGCCATTCCACCGACAGCTTTTAAGCGGGCTCTAACTTCGCGCATCTGATTAGCGGTAAGTTTCTTCGGGAACTTCTTCATGCGCTTCTGTAACTTACGTAGCGATACTTGTCCATCTTGGTCACCAATAACAATTTCGTAAATTGGGACACCAGGTGCGTAACGTTCGGTTTTGCGTTTTTCATCTTGCAACATTTGACGAACACCATTGCCGCCTTCAGCAGTTAACACAATGCCAGCGCGTCCAACTGAACGGTGCACCATGTCTTGATTACGTGCAACTGCAACAGCGGGAGTTGTAGACCAACCTTTGCGAATCGACATAAGCACGCTAGCACCGGCACCAATTTGACCTTCGATTGAAGCGTAAGCCGCAGATCCGGCTTGGCGGGTAAATACATAAAATGCGATTAGCGCAGCAAATGGCGCTGAAACGAATCCAAGATAAACCGGATGCCCAATTGCAAAACCTATTGCGATTCCAACAGCCCAAACAGCAACAAAGATGCCAGCCATAGCAGCACCAATCCAAGGCTTAGCTGCTTTAGTTACTTGGTATGCGTCACGAATCTCCTTGAAACGGGGAGCCTTCGGTTGGTCGGACTTTTTCTTTCGTTTAAACATGTCAGGAGTTTAGTGGGGCAGGCGCAGTACCACCAAGACGCGCAGGTGCCCAGCGTTGGCCAACATGGTTATCGGGGTAACGGCTCTGAACTTCATGCAGCATTTCAATCATGGTTGCGCGCAACTTAGCCTCGCCAGCTTCCACATCAGCATCTTTGGCAAAGTGCATGGGTTCACCAAAGGTCACGAAAATAGGAAACTTATTTCGCTTGAAATTTGGCTTGACGCCTTTAGTCAAAATCCGTTGACTGCCCCAAACGATGGTGGGAATCACGGGTACTCCGGCTCCCATAGCAAGGCGAATGACGCCAGATTTTAATTCCTTAATTTCAAAGCTTTTGGAAATTGTGGCTTCGGGAAAAATGCCAATAATTTCACCACTGCGAAGTGCGCGAAGTGCGGCTACGAAAGAGGCAGTGCCGTTAGCGCGATCAACCGAAATATGATGCATGCCGCGCATCAATGGCCCAGCTATTTTGTGATCGAAGATCTCCTTCTTAGCCATGAAGCGAACGTAACGATTTACTGGCAGCGCAGCGGTTCCTGCTAACGCAAAATCTAAATATCCGATGTGATTTATTGCCAAGATAGCGCCACCATTGCGCGGAATATTTACATCACCAGTGAAAGTAAATTTCAATCCTAGAAATTTCCAAGTTGTTTTTAGAAAAACAATTACTGGGGGATAGACGCGATCAGCCATTCAACGCTGCTTTGGCATCTTGCGCTTGCTTATAAAGGCGACCAGCACGATAACTAGAGCGAACCAGCGGACCACTCATTACACCCGAGAAACCTATCTCCTTAGCTTCGGCTGCTAACTCAACGAATTCTTCGGGCTTGACCCAGCGAATAACTGGATGGTGCTTATTGGTAGGGCGTAAGTATTGAGTAATAGTGATTAAGTCACAGCCGGCCGCATGTAGATCAACAAGCGCTTGAGAAACTTCTTCGCGAGTTTCACCTAAGCCGAGAATCAAGTTGGACTTAGTAATCAGGCCATAATCGCGCGCCATCGTGATAACCGAAAGCGACTTGTCATACGTGAATGCAGGCCTGATTTCTTTAAAGATACGTGGCACAGTCTCGAGATTATGAGCAAAAACCTCTGGGCGAGTTTCGAAGATCTGATTTAGTAACTCAGGATTAGCATTGAAATCTGGTGCCAACATTTCAACACCAGTACCTGGATTTAACTCATGAACTTTGCGAATAGTCTCGGCATATAACCAAGCACCTTCATCTGGAAGATCATCGCGCGTTACGCCGGTGATAGTTGCATAGTTCAATTGCATCTTCCTGATTGATTCAGCAACCTTGGTAGGTTCATTGCGATCAATCGGCAGAGGTTTGCCAGTATCGATATTGCAGAAGTCGCAACGACGAGTACAGCGGTCACCACCAATTAAGAATGTAGCCTCGCGATCTTCCCAACATTCAAAAATATTTGGACAAGCTGCTTCTTGGCAAACAGTATGTAGGCCTTCGCTCTTCACGAGTGACCGAAGCTGCGTATATTCCGGGCCCATATTGGCGCGAGTTTTAATCCATTCTGGTTTGCGCTCAATTGGCGTCTCGGCATTACGCGCTTCAATACGAAGCATCTTGCGGCCATCGGGTGCAATTGTCATGCGCTCACCTTTGTTAATACTTCAAATAGTTCGCGTTCTAAAATTGGTGAAACCTCAGCAATTGTAACTTCGCGGCCGAGTTCCTTGCTCATCGAAGTGACTTCTGCATCTGAGATTCCACATGGCACGATCTGATTGAACCCGGCTAAATCTGGATTAACATTTATCGCAAAGCCATGCATGGTTACGCCTTTAGCAACTCGTATGCCAATCGCGGCAATTTTGCGATCACCTTTTTCATCGCGCAACCAAACACCAGATCGATCGGGGTAGCGCATTGCAGCTAACCCAAACTGCTCACAAGTATTAATCAAAGCAGTCTCGAGTTGGCGAACGAAGCCGACCACATCTAGGCGATTGGCTAACTTAACGATCGGGTATCCGACTAGTTGACCAGGTCCGTGCCAAGTAATTTTGCCGCCGCGATCAACATCAATCACAGGGGTGTCATCAGTTGGACGATCTGCGATATCTGTACGACGACCTGCGGTGTAAACAGAAGGGTGCTCAAGCAAAATCAAAGTGTTAGGGCGTTCATCAGCAACAATTTCAGCATGAAAATTTCGTTGAATCTTCAGCGCATTCTCATAATCGACTAAGCCACTACGCGCTACCGCAATTTGACCTGATGTCAGAGCGGCTTGAATGGTCATAGCCAATAGCCTAAAGGTAGAATCACGCTCATTACCAATCGAGGCGACGGATTTAGTGATCTGACGCATAAGGGGCCAGTTAAATGTCAGTTTCACCTATGAGTAGCAACACCATGCGTTCTAAGCGTAAGCCAATTGCGATTGCGATTTTGGTGGTTATTGCTTGGTTTGGCGTTACCGGATTCTTCGGCCCGCTCTTTGGCAAGTTAACCAGCGTTCAGGAAAACGATAATTCCGCATTTCTACCCGATAGTGCTGAGTCAACTAAAGCAGTAAAGCTGCTAGAAAGTTTCGCAGCTGGCGAATCAACAGCGTTTCCAACTTTAGTATTGCTTGAAGGAACTGTTGGGCCAGAAGTTCTACAGCAAATAAATGCTCATCTGGAAACTGTGCCAGATCTCAAACTTGGCGGAACTGATGTTCCACTGTCAAAGTATTTATTGCCTGGTAGCCAAGTTACTGCGTTCCCAGCACCAGATGGCGAAGCTGTCCTGGCGTCAATTCTTTTAGATGGTGCTGCAATTGCCGAAGTACTACCAAATGACGAACCGGTTCTTCCGGCAATAGTTGAGGCACTTCGCGAAGACTTCACGCCTTTTGCCAAAGACCTTGGCTTTGATTCATATGTAACCGGCGCTGGTGGCTTGATCGGTGATTTATTCGGTGCGTTCGGGGATTTAGATTCAACCCTGTTGCTGACCACGTTAGGTGTTGTTGCATTTATCTTGATTATTGTTTATCGCTCACCAATTTTGTGGTTCTTGCCTTTGCTCTCTGCAGTTTTCGCACTCTCTACTGCAGGTGGAATTATTTATTTGTTAGCAAAAAATAATGTAATTGATGTCAACGGCCAATCGCAAGGAATTCTCTCGGTTCTGGTCTTGGGTGCAGGTACCGACTACGCACTGTTGTTAATTTCGAGATATCGCGAAGAACTGCATCATCATTCAACGCCAGTAGCCGCAATGAGAGCTGCCTACAAAGGCACCTTTGAACCGATTGTGGCATCTGGTGCAACTGTTGCGCTAGGTCTTTTAGTTCTTTTGCTAAGCGACCTATCAGGTAACCGCGGACTCGGTCCAATTGGCGCTATTGGCGTTGCCGTTGCGGTGATCACTATGGTGACGCTTCTCCCAGCGTTTCTAGTGTTGTTTGGTCGCTGGATTTTCTGGCCAAGAATTCCTAGATTCGACGATGTAGATTCGCAGTTAACTGGCACTTGGTCAAAGGTTGGAAATTTAGTCGAGCGTAAACCTCGGCGAGCATGGGTCTTTACTGGGTTATTGCTTGTTGTATTAGCAGCATTTTCAACAACGTTAAAGACTGATGGGCTCTCAACCTCCGAGAGCTTCACCGGAAATCCGGAATCAGTTGTTGGTCAAAAATTACTCGAGAACCATTTCCCTGGTGGCGAAGGTGACCCAACTAAGGTTATTTTAAAGAGCGAGTTAATCCCTGCCGTTTCCGAGAAACTTCGAGGGGTAGACGGCGTGACAGCAGTTGCGCCGGAAATGATCGCTGGCCAGGTGATAATAAAGAATGGTCTTTCGATCCTAAACGTAACCTTATCGACGGCGCCAGATTCGCGTGAATCACGTGATCGCATTCCTGCTATTCGCGAAGCTGTGAAAAGTGTTGATGAATCTATTTTGGTAGGCGGCACAACAGCTGTCTTCTTCGATACCGATGTTGCTGCTCGTCACGACAATCGAACCGTTATTCCGGTAGTTCTACTATTGATCACCATCATCTTGGGGCTACTACTTCGCAGCATAGTTAGCGCCGTTCTATTACTCGGATCAGTGGTCCTCTCATACTTTGCAACCCTTGGTGTCTGTGCTCTTGTCTTTAATCACATCTTTGGCTTCGCAGGAGCAGATGCGTCATTCCCACTCTTTGCATTCATCTTCTTAGTTGCACTCGGCATTGATTACAACATCTTCTTGATGACTCGAGTGCGCGAAGAAGCAGGCAAGTTAGGTACTCGAAAAGGCGTTATCAAGGGCTTGACGGTTACTGGTTCGGTAATTACTTCAGCCGGAATTGTTCTGGCTGCTACCTTCGGAGTTCTCGGCATTCTGCCCTTGGTATTCCTGGCTGAACTTGGCTTCGCAGTAGCTTTCGGTGTACTTCTGGACACCATCATTGTGCGTTCGATTTTGGTACCAGCCTTGGTCCATGAAATCGGCCCTAAGGTATGGTGGCCATCTAAGTTATCTAAATCAGCTGACTAATTAATAGCTCGGAGTCTTAATGACGCTACGCGTTGGGTTGGCTGGCTATGGTTTAGCGGGTCGTTACTTCCACGCTCCGCTATTAAAAGGCTGCGGGTTAGAACTAGTTGCCGTTCTTACTTCTAATCCTGAGCGCATCGCACACGTTAATTCGGATTTTCCAAATGCAATAGTGGTCACCGATATGAGAGAGCTATTGGCACAGGATCTTGATTTAGTGATTGTGGCATCAGTTAATTCTGTCCATGTGGAACAAGCTGTAGCAGCTCTGCATGCCGGTGTTCCAACAGTTGTCGATAAGCCGATGGGTCGCAACATAACTGAAACTTTGGAAATTCTGAAAGTATCTGATGAAACTGGAGTTCCAGTAACAGCCTTCTACAATCGGTTATTTGATTCGGATTCACTTACGATTAAGCGAGTCATTCAGGATAACGAAATAGGCGAAATTTTTCGGATTGATTCTCGCTTTGAACGCTATCGTCCTGATTTGGCCGCGCAATCTTGGCGTGAACAGAGCAGTCCAGCAGAAGGCGGGGGACTACTGCTTGATCTCCAGTCGCATTTAGTTTCAACGGCTTTAGATTGGTTTGGTCCTGCCGAATTAGTTTCAGCAAGTGTGCGCAGTATTCGTGGCGCATCTGATGATGATGTGGTTTTAGTTTTAAAGCATGAAAGCGGAGTTGATTCGTATTTATCCGCAAGTGCAATTGTTGGCGCACCTGGGCCACGTATACGAATGTTAGGTAGCAACGGCGCATTGGTGATTGGTGAACTGGATCCGCAAGAAGCCTTGTTGCGTGCTGGCAAAGTGCCACATGAGGGCAAGTGGGATGTTTCCACTAAGTCCGAAGCTCGAATTATTCGTGGCGACGTGGTCAGTGAGCTGACAGTTGAAGATGGGAACTACGCCCAGTTCTACGCTTTAGTTGCCGGTGCCATATCTGGAAAGAATGAATGGCCGGTTAGTAAAGCCGAAATAATTGCTGTGGCCACAATTATTGATAAAGCTCGGGAACTAAATTTTCGTGAGTAAACCCGTTGTAGTTATTGGTGCAGGTTTGGCTGGCATGAGTGCAGCGTTGCAGCTTCAGAAGGCGGGTCGCGAAGTAGTTGTTTTAGAGGCGGCAGAGCGAGCCGGTGGGCGAGTGCAATCAGATCTAATCGATGGCTTTATTTGTGACCGTGGGTTTCAATTGATAAATGCGAAGTATCCAGAGTTAGTAGCTTTAGATGTTTTGACTAAATTAGATTTCCGTTTCGCCGATCGGGCGATAAATGTGGCAATTGATAATCAGTCACATCGAATCGGGGATCCCAGAAAATATTTGAAATCGGTCTTCGATTCCGCAACAGGAAGCTTGTTAAACAAGGCCGCCCTCTTCAAAGTATTAGCCGGTCGGCCAAACCCAGAGCTTTCGATTGATGGATATCTCATTGCTGCAGGATTAGGAAAAACTTTTGAGCGAGTATTGAGACCTTTCCTGCGTGGCGTCTATCTAACCGATCTATCTAACATCTCAGCTCCAGCTGGATTAGAAATCATGAAAACTTTTATTAGTGGAAAACCTGGATTGCCAAGCCACGGGGTGGGCGCACTTTCGGGGGTAATGGCAAAAGAGATTAGCGAACTGCGACTTGGAGTAGCGGCTAATTCGATCGCGACTGGAGTTGTCAGAACTTCGATCGGTGAAATTCAAGCGAGTGAAATTATCGTTGCGACAGATAGCACGACAGCAGCACAATTGCTTGATCATGGGTCGGTTCCAAAGCTAGCTGGTTGCACGACTTGGTATCACAGCGCACCAACTCCGCCAGTTCCACATGGCCAATTAATTGTTGACGGGCAAAATCGCGGCGCGGTGATTAACACTTTAGTAATTTCAAATTTTATTTCAGAGTACGCACCATCAGGCAAGAACTTAATTTCAACAACAACCGATACTGGAATTACTGAATCTGAAGTCCGCCGCCATTTAGCGACGTTGTATAACTGCGATAATCGCGACTGGGAGCTCATTGCCAAGTATGAGATACCGGCAGCCCTTCCAATTGGATCGAAAGGGATTACCCAACCGATCCAGAGTCGCGTTCGTGATGGAATCTATCTTGCAGGAGATGGGCAAGTAAGTCCTTCGCAAAACGGTGCCCTTAAGTCAGGTCGTCTAGCGGCGTTGGCAGTGCTAGCTAATTAATCAACTAACTTGTCTAGCGCCGATGAAATATGCGGGTAATCAAAAGTAAAACCGGCTTCAGTTAAAACTTGTGGCATAACTTTCTTGGAACCCAATACTTCAGCAGAAAAACCACCAAGTGCAATTTTGAGCGCAATGGCCGGAACTGGAAATAGAGCGGGACGATGCATAGCTCGAGCCAAGCCCGCAGTGAATTCTGAATTAGTAACTGGGTTTGGCGAAGTTAAATTCACAGGCCCGGCAACCTTGCTCTCTAAGAGAAAAGCAATTGCGCGAATTTGATCATGCAAAGTAATCCAAGACCACCATTGCTTACCATTGCTAAGTTTTCCACCTAGTCCAAAGCGAAACAGTGGCAACATTTTGCCCAGTGCGCCACCAGTTGGGTCAAGCACTAAACCGGTACGAAGCTTGATGGTGCGTACATCGCCAGCTAAATCGGCAGCTGATTCCCATTCGCGGCAAACCGTGGCTAAGAAATCATCGCCAACTCGATCACTTTCAACAACTGCGCGGTTTCCGCTTTCGCCGTACCAACCGATAGCGCTAGCTGAAATAAAAACTTGCGGCTTAACGATTGCGACTGCTTTTGCAATTGTTGTTGTGCCGAGTAATCGCGAATTTAAGATCTCGCTCTTATACTTTTTGGTCCAGCGCTTATCACTAACGCCAGCGCCAGCTAAATGTATTACTGCATCAACACCAGCGAGAGCTTCTAAATCAACAGTGCCAGCAATTGGGTCCCAGGTTATCTCTTCACTAGATACGGCAGCTCTACGAACTAGGCGTTGGACGGTATGACCTTGGGACTTTAGATAACCAACTAGAGCGCTACCAATTAACCCAGAGGCGCCAGTGATTGCTATGCGTTGTGGAGGTAGCAAATTAAAGTCCTAAGTCAGATTCGAAAGCGCCACCTTCGAGGCGTTCTTTCAAGGTAACCAGGAAGCGAGCCGCATCTGCGCCATCAACAACGCGGTGAT
>JBIILF010000020.1:0-8889 GCA_044232785.1 Candidatus Planktophila sp.
GTTGGCTATGGCTGCGTAACTTGTATCGGTAACTCTGGCCCACTTCCAGTTGAAGTTAGCAAAGCTGTAAATGAGCATGATCTGGCTGTTACTGCAGTGCTATCTGGTAACCGCAACTTCGAAGGTCGCATTAGCCCAGATGTGAAGATGAATTATCTAGCTTCACCGCCACTCGTAGTTGCTTACGCAATAGCAGGCACCATGAATCATGATTTCGAAACTGACTCGCTGGGCAAAGACCAAGCTGGCAATGATGTTTATTTACGCGATATCTGGCCATCTCAAGAAGAAATTGCTGCAGTTGTCGAAGCTTCTATTACCTCTGAAATGTTTAAGAAAGATTATGCGAGCGTATTTGAGGGCGATCATCGTTGGAAGTCATTGGCAACGCCAACGGGCAATACTTTCGAATGGGATATCAATTCAACCTACGTTCGCAAGGCGCCTTATTTTGACGGCATGCCTGCGCAACCAAAACCTGTAACCAATATTTCAGGAGCTCGCGTAATGGCGATCTTGGGGGATTCAGTTACAACTGATCACATTTCACCAGCCGGAAACATAAAAGCAGATTCACCTGCTGGTAAATATTTAGCCGAGCACGGTATCGAACGCGTTGACTTTAATTCATATGGTTCACGACGCGGAAATCACGAAGTAATGATTCGTGGCACCTTCGCCAATATTCGTTTGAAAAATTTGTTGCTCGACGGGGTCGAAGGTGGCTTCACTCGCAACTTCCTTGATGGCGGATCACAATCAACAATTTATGACGCATCAATGGCATATCAATCGGCTGGAATTCCGCTAGTGATTCTCGCCGGCAAAGAATACGGTTCTGGTTCATCACGTGACTGGGCAGCAAAAGGCACAGCGCTACTTGGTGTTCGCGCAGTTATTGCTGAATCATTTGAACGAATTCACCGCTCGAATTTAATTGGAATGGGCGTTTTGCCATTGCAATTCCTCGATGGTCAAACTGCGGCATCACTTGGTTTAACTGGCGAAGAAACTTTTGAGATCACGGGTATCGATGCACTCAATAGTGGACCATCGCCAAAGGAGTTAACAGTCAAGGCTGGCGATAAAACCTTCCAGGCTAAATTACGTATCGATACGCCAGGTGAAGCGGATTATTACCGTCATGGTGGCATCATGCAATACGTGCTGCGTTCTTTGTTAGCTAGCTAGTATCTGAGCGCAGGACATTTGAGCCTGGAAACCTTAGACTGTAGCCATGATTGAGCAGATTAAATCACCTAAAGATTTAGCTGCCCTGTCGGCTGCCGATTTAGATCTATTAGCCGCTGAGATCCGCGCCTTTCTAATCGATAAGGTAACTAAGACTGGTGGCCACTTGGGGCCGAACTTAGGCGTAGTCGAACTAACGATTGCAATCCATCGCACCTTTGACTCACCAAAAGATGTCGTTCTTTTTGATACTGGCCACCAAAGCTATGTTCACAAAATTCTCACCGGTCGCAGTGATGGTTTTGATCTTTTGCGCCAAAAAGGCGGCATCTCCGGATATCCCAGCCGCGCTGAAAGCGAGCACGATGTAATTGAAAATTCACATGCATCTACAGCGCTCTCTTGGGGTGATGGAATCTCTCGCGGCTTCTCACTTACCGGCCAAAGCGATCGCCATGTAGTTGTAGTTGTCGGTGATGGCGCACTTACCGGTGGCATGTCTTGGGAAGCGCTAAATAATATTGCAACTGCCGAATCGCGAAATTTGGTAATTGTCGTTAATGACAATGAGCGAAGCTACTCGCCAACAATTGGTGGCATGGCAACTTATCTTTCAACTTTGCGGGTCACTCGTGGGTATGAGAAATTCTTGGACTGGGGCAAAGATGTACTTCAGCGCACGCCAGTAGTTGGTGGGCCGATCTATGACACTTTGCATGGCATGAAAAAAGGCATCAAAGACATTATTGCTCCGCAAGGAATGTTTGAAGATCTAGGGCTGAAATATATGGGGCCAGTTGATGGCCACGATATTGCTGCGATGGAGCGCGCTCTTCTAAAGGCGAAAGCTTTTGGGGCGCCAGTTATTCTTCATGCGATTACTGAAAAGGGCCGCGGCTATGCACCTGCCATCGAAGATGAAGCCGAGAAGTTTCATGCAGTGGGCATTGTTGATCCCGAAACCGGATTACCTCTAGCAAAAGGCGTAACTACCTGGACCAGCATTTTTGCTGATGAGTTAGTTAAACAAGGCGAAGCACATAGCAATTTAGTTGCTATTACTGCTGCCATGTTGGGGCCAACAGGTTTAGACAAATTTGCGGACAAATTCCCAGACCGCACAATCGATGTGGGCATTGCCGAGCAACATGCGGTTACCAGTGCTGCCGGATTAGCGTTTGCTGGAATGCATCCAGTTGTGGCGGTTTATGCGACATTTTTGAATCGTGCTTTTGATCAAGTCTTACTCGATGTCGCATTACATAAGGCAGGCGTTACTTTTGTGTTAGATCGTGCGGGCATTACTGGCGATGATGGCGCTTCACATAATGGAATTTGGGATTTAGCAGTTACCGGAATTATTCCAACCATGCATGTTGCAGCGCCTCGCGACGGAGCTCGCTTACGTGAAGTATTGGCAGAGTCAATTCTTATTACTGATGCACCTTCAATGGTGCGTTATCCAAAGGGCGAAGTAATTGCTGATATCCCAGCCTTTGAACGTCGCGATGGCATCGACGTGCTTTATCGTGGTGAGAGCGCCGATGTTTTATTAGTAAGTGTTGGCGCAATGGCGGCAATGGCGGTTGAAGCGGCTTCGCAGGCATATCGCGAAGGTGTTGGCGTAACAGTTATTGATCCGCGCTGGGTTAAGCCACTTCCGCAATCATTAGTCACTATGGCAACTCGCTATAAGAGCGTGGTTGTACTTGAAGATGGAATTCGCCACGGCGGAATTGCCAGCACCATTAGCGAGATGTTCCGCGATGCTGGACTACATGTACCGATTCATTCAATCGGCGTACCGCTAACATTCTTAGAACACGCCAAACGTGGACAGATCTTGAGCGAACTAGGTATTACCGCTCAACAAATTTCATTAAACATTGTTGAATGGAGCGCATCTTTAACTACGCCCAACTCAATGTCTAATTTAGAGATGCAACACCCTTTGGATGAAAACGCTGACCCGAGACGGCTTCGCTAATCCCTTCACGATCTAGGTAAGGCAAGATTCCACCAAGTAAGAGCGGCCAACCAGCACCGAGCAACATACAGATATCGATTTCCGCTGGAGTGCTAACAACGCCTTCATCAAGCATCATGCGAGCTTCTTCAGCCAAGGCCTTTAGAGCGCGCATACGTACCTCTTCAGCTGTTGATGGCTTATCGCCTTTCTCCATGAGTGCAACTGCGGCTGGGTTCGGAACTAACTTTCCCGAGTCATCCTTGATGTAGAAAGTACGAACACCTTCTTTAACAAGTCGTTGCATCGTAGGGGAGATGCGGTAACGAGGACCGAGATTTTTATTTAAAGTTTCGGCAACATGTAGCGCAACGCCTGGGCCAACTAATCCCACTAATTCAAATGGTGACATTGGGAAACCAACGCTGCGAAGTGCTCTGTCGGCAACATCTGCCGGAGTTCCTTCATCCATCGCGTCGGTTATTTCACCCATAAAGCGAGTGAGCAAACGATTAACTACAAAGCCAGGTGCATCTTTAGTGATCACCATGGTTTTCTTGAGCTCTTTACCGATGTTAACTGCAGTTGCTGTGGTTGCATCGTCGGTCTTTGAGGTACGAGCAACTTCTAGTAGCGGCATGATTGCAACCGGATTAAAGAAGTGGAAACCAATAACGCGTTCTGGGTTTTGCATGCCTTCAGACATCGCTTCAACTGAGAGTGAAGAAGTATTTGTGGCAATTACGCATTCGGGCGAAACAATCTTTTCTAACTTCTTAAATAGATCCTGTTTTAGCGCAAGCTCTTCGAAGATTGCTTCGATGACAAAGTCGCAGCCAGCGAATACCTGTTGATCTGCAGAGCCACTAATTAGCAGGCTTAAGCGACGTGCTGCTTCTTCGCTCATGCGTTTCTTCTCAACTAACTTAGCAAGTTCGTTATGAACCCAGGCCACACCTTTATCTGCTCGTTCTTGATCAATGTCAGTCATCACGATTGGCGTCTTTAAATTACGAAGAAGTAGTAGCGCTAATTGCGATGCCATTAAGCCAGCACCCACTACGCCTACACGAGCGACTTTGCGGCCAAGAGCCGGCTTTGGTGCGCCTTCAACTTTCTTACGCTTCTTCTGAATTAGATTGAAAGCGTAAAGCGAAGCACGCAGAGGGTCATCCATTGTTAGATCAGCTAACGCTTGATCTTCAGCATCAAAACCTTCACCGATTGAGTTGCTTTTGGCATCCGCAATTAATTGCAAAGCTCTAGCTGGCGCATCGACTTCAGCGCCACCATATTTCTTTAGCGCTGCGGCCTTTCCGGTAGCAAGTGCGCTTTCCCAAGCCGGATCATTGCTGTAGTCGACACGTTCAATCTTGGTTGTGCCGTTGAGGATGTTTGCAGCGAATTGAACCGACTTCTCTAGGAAATCGGCCGGCTCAAAAACCGCATCAACAATGCCAAGTTTTAGGGCATCCTTTGATTTCAACATAGTGTTATTTGCAAGTGCATTCAAAATTATTACCTGAACTGCGCGTTCTGGCCCAATTAACTTCGGCAGCAAAGTTGCACCACCCCAACCAGGAACTAGACCCAAGAAAACTTCTGGAAATCCAGTTAGGGCAGTTGTTGCCATCGTGCGGTAATTACTATTTAAGCCCACTTCTAAACCGCCACCAAGTGCGAGTCCATTAATAAATGAGAAGGTTGGTTTGCCAAGTGAACCTAAGCGACGGAAAACGTCGTGACCCAATTTACCAATTGCAAGTGATTGTTCACGATTTGAAATAAAGGAAAGTGCTGATAAATCAGCGCCAGCTGCAAAGATAAATGGTTTACCAGTAATTGCAACGGCGACCACGTCGCGCCCAGCAGCATCAGTAATCGCGGCATCAAGTGCCATGAGTGACTTAGGGCCAAAAGTATTTGGGCGATTATGATCAAGTCCGTTATCAAGTGTGATCAGCGCTAACTTCCCGCTGGCACCAAAGGGAGCTAAATCAATTTCGCGAACAAATGCATTGGTGACAACTTCTTCTGGAGCACCTTCCGGCATGATGATTTGAGTACTCATTTTTATTTGCCTCCGTTGAAGTTTGGGTTCTCCCAGATGATGGTGCCGCCCATGCCTAAGCCAATACACATTGTGGTGATGCCGTAACGCACTTCTGGATGCGCTTCAAAGCCACGCGCCAAGTTAAGAATTAACCGAACACCTGATGAAGCAAGTGGGTGGCCTACTGCAATTGCGCCACCAACTGGATTAACGCGAGGGTCATCATCTGCGATTCCAAAGTGTTCTAGGAAACTAAGTACTTGAACTGCAAATGCTTCATTGATTTCAAAGAGACCAATATCTTCAATTTTTAAACCAGCTTTTGCTAACGCTTTGATTGTTGATGGCACTGGTCCGTAACCCATAATTTCTGGTTCAACGCCTGCGAATGCAAATGTAACCATGCGCGCTTTAATAGATAAGCCAAGTTCAATCGCTTTATCTTCAGCCATAACTAGGGCAGCTGTTGCGCCATCATTTAAACCAGCCGCATTTCCTGGTGTTACTCGACCACCTGGGCGGAAAGGAGTTTTCAAAGCAGCAAGTGCTTCCATAGTTGTACCGGGGCGTGGCGGTTCATCAACAGTTGCAACGCTCCAACCAAGTTCTGGATTACGGGTTGCTGTTGGAATTAAATCTTTTTGAATTATGCCGGCTTCGTATGCTGCCGCAGTTTTTAATTGTGAATTTAATGCGTAGCGATCGGCACGTTCTTTAGTAATAGTAGGGAAGCGGTCATGCAAATTTTCAGCAGTATTTCCCATTGCAAGTGCATCGGTAGAAACAATTTTTTCAGCTAGGTAACGTGGGTTTGGATCTACGCCTTCGCCCATTGGGTGATTACCCATATGCTCAACGCCACCTGCAATCGCAACATCGTATGCACCCATTGCAATTGAACCTGCGACAGTTGTAACTGCGGTCAAGGCACCGGCACACCAACGATCGATCGAATAACCTGGAACACTATTTGGCAGGCCAGCTAGAAGTGCAGCGCTACGACCGATATTCATTCCTTGATCACCGCTTTGAGTTGCAGCAGCAATTGCGACATCATCGATGGTCTTTGGATCAACTTTTGGATTACGTTCTAGCAGCCCTCGCATTGCGCGAACGATTAGATCATCGGCGCGGGTGCCGGCATAGAGGCTGCCAGCTTTTCCAAATGGGGTACGAACTGCATCAACTATGACAACTGAGCGCGACATCGCGGGAGCCCTTCGGTAAGTGTTACCAAAGGTTACTGGTCGGTAAGGTTAAGCAGCAACTACGCCGCTAGTTATTCAAGCTACGGGAGTTTTGGCCGGAACTGACTTGGTCGATGCTGGCTTCAAGTAGAGCGAAAGCACGATTGCCAAGTAAGCGGCCCAGAAAACAAACTGCAGCAGTGAGGTTGTTGTATCAAAGCCAATAGTTCCAGCAAGTACGCCACCGAGTAAGGACTCCTTGGCGATAACTGAAGTTACATCCCAAACGAAGAAATCAACGCCCGGCAACCAACCAAGCTCTTGATATTCGTGAATGCCGTAGCTCAAAACACCAGCAGCAACAACAACTAGTGCGATTCCGGTGTAGTTAAAGAATTTAGAGAGATTGATCTTGATCGAACTACGATAAATCAGATATCCCAGCGTAATCGCTAGACCCAAACCTAAAACGAGGCCAATTGTTGCCGAAGGGGTTGATGAAACAGTCTTAAAGTTGGCATAAATGAAGAGTGAAGTTTCTAGCCCTTCGCGAACCACAGCAAAGAAAGCTGCAGCAGCAAGTGCTAGTGGACCAGCCAAAGCGGCGGTGCTCATCTGGCCTTCCAACTGACCCTTTAGATGACGAGCTGTGCGCTTCATCCAGAAGACCATCCAGGTAACGAAGCCAACGGCCAGGAATGAAGTGGTACCGGCAAAGAACTCTTCACCGCGTGGGCTGAGCTCGGTTGAGGTAATAGTCAGGAATGCCCCAGTAGCCAGGCTTACAAGTACAGCGAGGGCTACACCAGCCCATAACGGCGCTAGAAGGGCTTTACGGCCAGTCTTTACGAGGTAGGCAACGAGAATTCCTACGATTAGGGCTGCTTCTAGGCCCTCGCGGAGGGCGATAATGAATGTGCTCAACATGGCTTTAAGGTACTAGGGTCAATTTAATTACGCAACTCCAGTGTTGCGTAATTCGCATCACTCGGGTTCAGCGGCCGGTTCTGGCGTCTCAGGCAGCGCTAGCGGCTCTCGCTCGAGCAGGGCAGCCGTCACTAGTTCGGCAATTTCAGCCACCTGCCATGGCCGTGCCCCCAGGTCGATGGCATCTTTAGCGACATCGGTTGATTGTTTCCAAACTAACTTTCTAATTACATCAGGTGCAATCAAATTCTCAACTGGAATATTTAATTCGCCCGCACGCGCTTCAACTGCAGCACGTGCATGTGTAAATGGTGCATATTTTTCTGGGAAACGTTCTTTCCAAATTTTCGTTGGCGGCATCGAGTCGCCAGCAGCGCGCATCTCAGGGTAATCACTTTCGGGAAGTGCAACAGCTGATGAAATTGCAGCCAACCAGATATCTAAATTCTCTTTCCATCGCGCACGCAAGCCAATAGGGCGTAGCACTTTATCGAACTCACGTTTATTAGTTGGGGGATTCATTGCCAGTTCGACAATGGCACTGTCATTTAACAATTTACCAGGCGAGACATCTTGGTCGGCCGCAATCTCATTACGGATATTCCAAAGTGATCGAATGATTGCTAATTGATTTCGTTTTCTGACTTTGTGCATACCTGATGTTCGGCGCCAAGGATCTACCCGGGGTGGGCTAGGTGGAGCCGCCAAGATTGCTGCGAACTCAGCTTCTGCCCAATGTAATTTTTTAGCATCCAGCAAAAGTTGAGCGATGATGTTACGCAACTCGATTAAAAGTTCGACATCGAGAGCTGCGTAATTTAGCCAATCTTGTGGCAATGGGCGCACTGACCAATCAACTGCAGAATGTTCTTTCGCAAGTAGAACTCCTAGATGTGCCTCTAGCAGTGGCCCTAAACCAACTCGAGGTAGACCAGCAATACGTCCACCTAATTCAGTATCGAATAATAATTTTGGATTAATGCCCAGTTCGCGCAAACACGGTAAATCCTGGGTGCTGGCATGAAGAATTACTTCGTCAGTATTTAGCAGCGTATTTAGTTCAATAAAAAGTTGATGGCCCGGACCAAATGGAATCGGATCGATTAAATGAAGCCCGCCACCATTTCGTTTGATCTGAATTAGATATGCACGAGCACTGTATTTGTAGCCAGAAGCACGCTCGGCATCAACTGCAAATGGTCCGGTTCCTTCTGCTAAATCTGTTAGCGCAGATCTAAAAGCAGCTTCGGTATCAATGACATTGGGTGTTCCGGCTGCAGGCGTTAATAATGGGGTGGCAGTACTTACTTCAACTTCGCTCATGGAATAATTTAACTAGTACGACGACTGCGAGATGGCGTAATAACCGAAACGCCATCTGGAATTGGCGCTAATCCGGCAACGGTTGCGAGCAGATTGCACCAAGCAGTTATGTGGTTAATCATTTCATCAGATGAATTAATAATTGGAGACCACGAAGCCCGAATTTCAATTTCGGCTTCATTGCGGCGACCAGTTAACTTTCCGAAGGAAGCGCTATCAACTCTGGTTACGGTGCCGCTAGG
>JBIILF010000021.1:0-8701 GCA_044232785.1 Candidatus Planktophila sp.
TTAATAAAGTTTTCTATCTAGATGCCAACCGCAACGTGATCGATGTTTATAACTTGGGCTGGAAAGCTTATTTATTGCAGCGCGAACAAGATGAGCATCGCCGCAAGAAAGAACGTGCAAATGCTGAAAAGCGTGCCGAAATTCTGCAGAAGCAGGGCGAGAAAATGCGCGCCAAAGCTTCTAAAGCAACTGCGGCTCAAGGAATGTTACGTCGTGCCGAGAAGTTACGTTCTGGCCTAGAAGATGTGCGCGTTGCCGACAAGGTTGCAAAGCTACGTTTCCCTACCCCTGCCCCATGTGGCAAGACTCCCCTATCTGGTGAAGAACTTTCTAAGTCTTATGGTTCACTGGAAATCTTTACCGACGTTAGTTGCGTAATTGATAAGGGATCAAGAGTTGTAATCCTTGGCCTTAACGGCGCCGGTAAAACAACGCTACTTCGCATCTTGGCAGGTGAACTTGAATCAGATACTGGCACTGTTGAAGCTGGCCACGGTTTAAAGATTGGCTACTACGCGCAAGAGCACGAATCCCTTGATTTTGAACGCACTATTTTAGAAAACATGATGGCTGCGACTCCTGATATTCGCGAACCTGAAGCTCGTAACGTCCTTGGCTCATTCTTATTTGTCGGCGATGACGTGCATAAGCCAGTTAAAGTTTTATCTGGTGGAGAGCGCACTCGTTTAGCTCTCGCAGTTCTAGTTGTATCTGCCGCAAATGTTCTTCTTCTTGATGAGCCAACCAACAACCTTGACCCAGCATCTCGCGCTGAAATCTTGGCTGCACTCGGTGAATATCAAGGCGCAGTAATCATGGTTTCGCATGATGAAGGCGCAGTACAAGCGCTTAAACCTGAGCGCGTTATTTTATTACCTGATGGCGATGAAGATCTTTGGAAAGAAGATTATTTCGATCTTGTCGCAATCGACTAATTCTTAATCGATCATCTGATTGGTGGTGCGCAAGAACATACTGCCGTCAACTCTTAGCTCCCATTAACCCATGAGTGAGCAGATAGACCAGTTCGTCCGCCCTGAAGGTACATTAATCAAGGGGATGAAGAAGGGGTTTTCTTTTAGGGTATCCACAATTATGCTTAATGCGTGAGGTGCAATGAATAAGCGCGCGACTCTAGCTCAAGTTGCGGCATATGCTGGTGTAAGTATTGCAACAGCTTCTCGCTGCTTTTCTAGCCCTGAATTATTAAAGCCTGAAACAGTGACGCTAGTTCGGCACGCCGCATCTGCCCTTCATTACAAAGCGCCACGAATTCTTGAACGCGATTTATCTATGGCAAGAATAGCTGTCTTTACTCAATTATTTAATCACCAGGGTGGAACAGAAAGGCTGCGTGGGATATCAAATGCTCTTCGTGCCTGGCCGCATGAACTTCTCTTATACGATGTTTTAGACTCGGCAAGTTCAGTAGACTACGTTAAGAAATTAGTTGTCACCAAGCGCGTAGAAGGTTTAATTTTCTCTGGAGTACCAATTCTCCCTGAAGTTGCAACATACATTCAGCGTTTTGAATTGCCAACAGTTTTAATCGATATTGATGACTCTCGGTTCTCCCGAGTCATAACATCAGAGAAAAAGGGCTGTGAACTTGTTGCTGATTACTTCAACAAGAGTGAGGTGAAAAACATCCTCTTCCTAGGTGCAAGACCTTCGGCCATGGATAGCAATCCTGGAATACGGTTGAAATCTTTTAGAGAACATCTGAGTACAGTTAAAAAAGCTGCCAGCATCGAGCTTCTAGTCGATCCACTCTCGCAAGAAGCTGGCTTGGAGATTCGAAAACTCTTGAAAAGTAATAGGAAGATAGGGGCCGTATTTGCAGACAGTGACTTATTGGCAAAATCGATTTACGTAGCTGCACGGGAGTTGGGAATTTCTATCCCTAAAGATCTCTTGTTGATTGGTTATGGTGATTGCGATTCGGCCTCACAGCTAGGAATCTCTACGGTCCGAACCCACCTCGATGCAAGCGGACGTCGTGCTGTTGAAATTCTGCGCGGACACGAGCACTCCGATGAGCCTGCCCGGGTTGAATTAAAACCGGAACTCATATTGCGCTCAACCACATAGTATGTAATAAATAAATTACATTGAGGTATATGCTTGTAATGAAAAATTTACATCAATAAACTCATAAAAACTATCATCCAACGGTGGTTTATGTGAGAGGCCTGGCTATGTCAGATATAGATATTAAAGGTGGTGAGGTTGTTATCTCACGCCGTTTAATCCTCTCTCCCAGTGACCCAGTTTTTGATCCACGTTTTCGTCCACCACTGGACACGGTTATTCCATGGACACTTGCCTACCGTGGACCGTGGCTTATCCCTTATGCATCTATTCCGTTTGATCACCACCGCGGTATTGGCGAACAAAATCTCTTTAGATGCCTCTTTGGTCGCGACTCATTAATCATTGCTGATTTTTTAGGAGCTCGCGTTCCGGGACTGCGCCGTGGCGTCATCTGTGCACTTGGTGAAGCACAAGGTGAAAACTTTGTTGTTCAAAGCGAAGAAGAACCTGGACGCATTCCACATGAAGTGCGAGATGCAGGAGATGAACGAGCACAGGAAATTATGGAGAAAGAAGGCTGGTCATTTCCATACTACGGCTCAGTTGATAGCACACCATTGTGGCTCAAGGCCCTTTCAAAAGAAGCGCTCGAAGAACCTGGCTTACTTGATATTCAAGTAGGAAATAAAATTCTAGGTGAGCGCGCAGTCCTAGCCACTAAATGGATTCTCGCTCGGTTAAATACACCCTCAGAATTAATTGAATCAAAACGCTCTAACCCAAATAGCATAAAGAATCAGTATTGGAAAGACTCTGGTGATTCTTACATGCATGCGGATGGAACTCTTGCTGCTGAAGGGTCACTGGCATCTATCGAGACGGCGGCAGAAGTATTTGATGCCCTTGTTGGTGCGGCACAGTTATACCTACTACGCCCTTATTTAGATTGGCCGCTTAGTGGCGACGAACTTATTCAAGTAGCTCATAAGGTGCGTTTGAAGTTAATCGAACATATGTGGCTGGGAGATCGTTTCGCACTTGCGACCGAGCGCAATAAATATGGCAAGCAAATTGCATTAGATTCACAAGCAAGTAATCAAGGTCGATTATTAGATTCAGCAATATTTGATGGGCCTGACTGGGTTATGTATCGAATGGTAATTGCTGAGGCTTTGACTGATTCTCAACTGTTAGGTCCTGCTGGTTTGCGCACACTGTCAAGCAACCACCCCTCATATCGCCCTGGTGGTTATCACACTGGTTCGGCCTGGCCAATGGATGGCATTTTTGCTGGACGTGGATTGTTGCGTCACGGTTTCTTGCCGCAGGCAACAGCGATGATCGGAAGAACAGTTGCAGCCATTGAATCTATCGGAGGATTTCCTGAACTTCTTCGAAGTGATGCCCCCTTACATGGCTGGGTGAGCTCGGAAGTAATTGATATTGAAGGCGCTG
Source organism: Candidatus Planktophila sp. (assembly GCA_044232785.1). Taxonomy (GTDB): domain Bacteria; phylum Actinomycetota; class Actinomycetes; order Nanopelagicales; family Nanopelagicaceae; genus Planktophila. The sequence goes on from JBIILF010000021.1 coordinate 3,490, forward strand.
CCGATGGTTTCGGGAGCGGTTTTAATCGAATTGTCCAACCACCACAAATGATTCAAGGATGGACAGTCGCAGCATATGCATGGGCACAAGATCACCGACAAATGTGGAATCGATGGTAATTCGTAACACTTCCGGTAATACTAATTAACAGGAGAGGTCAATGATGATCAAAAGCAAAATAGGTAAGGCGATAAGCATTATTTGTGCTGGCGCCCTAGTGTTTGCATTGGGTGGATATGCCACAAGTGCAAATGCTGCGACGAAAAAAGTAACACTAAAAGTATGGGACCCGGGTCTCATGGGACACTTAGTCGATGGGGTGCTTGATACTAAAAACTCCTTTATCTACACAGCAAAAAAAGCTTATGAGAAAGCAAATCCGAATGTAACTATCAATATTTCTGAAATTGATGGCGGAGTATCAGATACACAGTTTAAGGCTGCATCCATTGCAAAGAATGGCCCAGATATTAAAATTGGCTTTGCTGGTGGAAATACACTTTCTTTTGCAGCATATTTAGAACCCCTTGATAAATATTTCTCAAAAGCTGAGTTAGCACTTATAAAGGGAACAGGCACAGTTCGCCAGGGATATGACCCAACAGGTCCACTTCTAGCGATGCCATATGGTGCAGGTTCATACTTTTATGTCTTCTATGACAAGCGAGTGATGGCTGCAAATAATATTGATATGACATCCCCACCAAAAACTTGGGAAGCGTTTTTAGCCCTTGCAAAGAAACTAAAAAATGCAGGCGTTGAAACTCCAATTTGGGAGACAAACCTTGAAGGTTACACAGGAGCATGGGTTATTGCTTCATTAGTTGGTGGCCAACTTGGACCTAATGCTTTCTTTGACATGTACACAGGAAAGACAAAGATTGACTCTGCTGCAATGATTAAGGCGTATGAGGGTTACCAGAATTTGTATACATCTGGTGTCACTAATGCCGATGCAACTACTGCTGGTCAAGGAGATCGCCTCAATGGATTCCTTGCTGGTAAAGGGGCAATGATCATTGATGGTGGTTGGGATAATGACCCAATCTTCAAAGCTTTAGGTAGCAACGTAGGAACTTTTGCTATTCCACAACTGAGTGGATCTAAGTACCCAAAAATTCTTGCTGGCGGCACCAACGTGGCCGTTTCAGTTACAAAGTACAGTAAGAATAAGGCCGAAGCTATTAAGTTCCTAAAGTACTTAATGCAAGCTAAAACTATCGATACATATGTAAAGATCACACAAACTGAACCATCGAACCATGTGAAAGCGAATGCTTCAGTGATTGTGAATCCCTTGCTTATGGCACAAGCCAAAGATGTTGCAAAGAACCCACAGGTTTACCCATTTGACAACATCATGCCTGGGCCAACAAATGACTTGTTCTACAAGTTAAATGCCTCAGTAGCACTCGGCCAAACAACTCCAGCCGATGCTGTCAAGCAACTGCAAGCATCACTTAATGAGAATAAGTAATAGAAACGAATGACCTCTCCTGCAGTAGTGGAAGTTGGCCCCACACAGGGGCCAACTTTCGCAGGCGGCAGGAAATCTAGGTCCTCTCGAGGATCTTTGACTCGGCAGAAACAAAGAATTGGACTTTTTGCAACTCTTCCAGCCTTTATTGTCGTTGCATCTCTACTTTTCTATCCGATTGGATATGCAATCTGGATCTCTTTTCTAAAAACCGATGGAGCGACCTCAAAGTTCATCGGATTTAAAAATTATGTAGATATCTTGGTAGCCCCGCTCGTGCATCAGGTATTTGTCACTAACTTGAAGTTTCTAGTTGCCATCCCAGTTGTGATTTTTGCCGGACTTTTCACGGCAGTCTTGCTCTACCAAGAGGTGTGGGGGTGGCGATTCTTTAGGATTGTTTTCTTTTTGCCCTCAGTGCTTTCAGCTTCAGTGATCGGATTAATGTTTCGTTCGGCATTTACACTCAATGGACCCATTAATACTGCACTCATTTCACTCGGCCTGACACCAATCAATTTCTTTGCTCGAGCAAATATGGCTATTTTGGTTGTCGTCCTTGCCCTCATTTGGGCTGGCTTTGGCTATGCCATGATGATCTTGCTTAGCGGGCTAATGACCATAGATAGTGATCTCTTTGCTGCAGCTGAAGTTGATGGTGCTGGATGGTGGCAAAGATTTTGGTACATCATCATTCCCAGTATTCGCCAGCAGCTGGCGTTTGTTTCAATAATTAACACGCTGTATACATTCACATCATTATTTGGATTTATCTTCGTGATGACGGCCGGAGGTCCGTTGTATTCAACGACTACTCTTGACTACTTGGTCTATCAGAAGGCTTTTTCAGCCTCTGACATGGGTCAAGGCTCTGCATTGGCAATAATAATCTTCGGCATCATTGCCACACTTACTGTGGCTCAAAGCAAGTATCTTAGAAATGACGATGGTCGCTAAAATGAGAAAATTCAAATGGCACACTAATACGATCATTCTCTTGGCACTTTTAAGCGTTGCTATTACAACTTTATATCCGCTCTTCTATGTCGTAATGACTTCGTCTCGAACTTTAGAGGACTATAACAAAAACGCGTACGGCTTACCAAAGTTCTTCACTTTAGATAGCTACCGGATATTAATTAATAACTACTCACTGGATACGGCTGCGCGTAATACCATCACTGTTGTAGGTCTTAGTCTGGCAATAGCGCTAATCTTTTCATCCTTAGCTGGATTTGCATTAGCTAAATATGACTTCCCGGGAAGTAAAGCAATCAATTGGTCTTTTATCGCAGTCATGCTGCTTCCAAGTCAAATTCTAATAATTCCGATCTATCTTCTGCTTTCAAAATTTTCACTTGTAGGACATTTGCACGGTCTAATGTTTGTCTATATCGGCACGAATATTCCCTTTGGCGTTTTCTTTCTGAAAGCTACATTCAGTGCGGTGCCAGACTCGATTTTAGATGCTGCCAGAATCGATGGTGCTGGCTTTTTTACCTCCTTTTTTAAAATTGCAATTCCAAATGCAGCTGCGGGAATCACGACTCTTGCAGTTTTGCAGTTTTTAGGCATGTGGAATGAACTTTTATATGCCTATCTAATTCTTCCGGACCAGGAGATGCGACTCCTTACGCCAGCGCTAGCCAGTATTGGTGGCCGGTACACCACGAATCAACCTTTGGTGGCCGCAGCCTTATGTATAACCGCTACTCCAACGATTATTCTTTTAGCGATGAGTTCAAAGTACTTAGTCAGAGGCGTACCCACTGGGACCGGCTCATCATGATGAGTTCAAAAAACTACACCGTTACCTTTGATAATCTCTCTCTAGCTCAAATTCACTACTGGAGTTCGGATTGGGGTACCGAGTGGACTCCTCATCACATAAGTGCGGAATTCTCTCTAGAAATCGGTGTGACAGCTGGACGATCAAGTAAAGGTCATCACCCATTTATTATCATTGAAGATGGTTCTAGTGCTCACTTCCTAGCTGTTGCTTGGTCTGGAAACTGGCAAATAAGCTGCACTCCTAACTTACATAGAATTGAAATACTGGTTAAGACTGATTGCGACCAAACTCATCTGATCACAAAAACAGTCAACTCTGGCGGAATCGATGCTGCGATGCGGGAATTTATCGCTGATTTTCGAGAGTTGGATACCCACAGGACTCCTAAACTTTTGACAGAGTGGAATTCCTGGTGGCCATATGAAGATACTGATATCAATGAGGAAACTTTATTGGCCAATGCAGTGCGTGCTAAAGAAGCTGGAATCGAAGTCGCCGTTTTAGATGCTGGTTGGTTTGGTCCAGCAGCAAAGGATTCACACTGGCATCATCTGCGCGGAGACTGGGATCAAAGAAATATCGAACGCTTCCCTAGTGGCCTAAAGAGTATTGCAGATGCAGTTCGCAAATTAGGAATTGAATTTGGAATTTGGTTAGAAATTGAAGCACTTGGCGAAAAAGCCGAACTTGCAAAAATTCACCCTGAATTTATAGCCGAACACAATGGCAAAAATTTGCAATATGTGTGCCTGGGTAACCCTGATGCATTCTCTTGGGCTTTGAATACAAGTAAAAGTTTGGTTGAAGAGTGTGGTTCATCGTGGATTAAAATGGATTTCAATGTGGATCCAGGTGCTGGTTGTAATCGCGCTGACCACGGCCATGATTCATCCTTGGGATTAAATGCACACCTTCAAAATCTCTACGCACTTTTAGATGCATTGAAGAGAGATTTTCCAGATTTAACAGTTGAGAACTGCAGTTCGGGTGGTTTACGGTGGGATCTAGCTATGGCATCCCATGTAGATATGGGTTTTGCCAGTGATCCAGACTGGCCAGAACACTCCTTGTCCTGTTTTTGGGCTTCTTCATTATTTTTCCCACCTGAAAAACTTCTTGGTTGGTGCGATAGTCAGTGGCGTGGAGATAATGTTCATCAACTATTTACAGCACTCGATTCATCCGATGCTGATCTAGAGTTTGCGCTATCGATCACTTTGCTTGGTGGTTTTGGAATCAGCGCTCGACTTCCTGATTTTTCAGAGTCCAAAATGCAACTAGTAACTCGCTTTGTTTCCATTTACAAAGAGTTTTTTAGACCCCGCTTCCAAAACTCAGCATTTATCAATCACCTAACACCCCAACCAGAGCGCGATCTCAAAGGGTCTAGAACGGTGGCTTTTGCAATAGAAAATCAAGGCCAATCTCCGATATTGACGATTTATCAGTTAGATGGCGGCTCTGCCCAGTCCATCATCACCTACCTACCACCAAAACCTGAAGCCTTCTATCAGATTAGAAACTTAGTAAGCGATGAAACCCTCTTTCTATCCCATCAAGGAACATTGACGGTACAAAATATTCTGAAGGATAATTGCGCCATGATCCTGATTTTTGAAGAGATCTCCATCTGAAGGGCGCAGTACAAGCGCTAAAGCCTGAGCGCGTTATCTTGTTACCTGATGGCGATGAAGATCTTTGGAAAGAAGATTATTTCGATCTTGTCGCAATCGACTAATTTTAAGCCAATTTGGCTTGCTCATATCTATTTTCGCTAAGACACCTCATATAGACCGTAGATAGAATTCTAGGGTGAAGTCTCTCCTTTCAACCATTGCGATGGTGTTGTTACTCAGTGGATGTTCCCAAAAGGCCGCATTTGAAGAGTTAACTGATGGCACTTGTACTAATGCGCAAGGGCAATTAGTCAAAGCTCATATTTC
>JBIILF010000022.1:0-8309 GCA_044232785.1 Candidatus Planktophila sp.
TTTACGAGCGCTCGCAATCTTCGGCAGCTGATCAACCATAAATTTCTGACCACCGAACCCTGGTTCAACAGTCATGATCAAAAGCATATCTATCTCATCGAGAAATTCTAGATATGGCTCAAGTGAAGTCTTTGGCTTAAGAGCCAACGCTGCTCTGGCACCGCTACTGCGGATCGCACGCAATGTCTGTCGAATATCTTTAGTAGCTTCGGCGTGAATCGTCACACTCGCACAGCCTGCTTCGGCATACTTTGGTGCGATTAGATCGACATCTGCAACCATTAGATGCGCATCAACTGGCAACTTGCTGATTGCAATAATTTCGGATGCTTTCGTGAAATCGAAAGTAAAGTTGGGAACGAAAATATCATCCATAACATCTAGGTGAACTAAGTCAGAAGTGTTAGCAATTCTCTCTATTTCGCCACCAAGATTGGAAAAATCGGCGTTGAGGATACTGGGGGTAATTCTGATCTGGTGCGCCATGAGTTAAAGCCTAACTCGACTTCTGAAAGATGGTCATGAACATAGCATCCGTGTTGTGAATCTGAGGCCAGAGCAAAAGTGAACCATCATCATTAGCACTAATTAATCCAGCCGGAAAGAATGGTCGTAAATCCACTTTTTGAAGATCGGGATGCTTCTTGAGTATTGCCGAAACCTGAAATTTAGTCTCCGCTAAATGTGGTGAGCAAGTAACGTAAGCAAAGAAACCAGCAGGATTTAGAACCGCAATTGCGGCGTCGCTTAATTCGATCTGTAAATCGGTAAGGGTACGTAAGTCGGCAAGTGTGCGTCGCCAGCGAACTTCCGGACGTCGCCTAAGTGCTCCTAAACCAGTACATGGCACATCTGCCAAGATGGCATCGAAGGTGCGACCGGTTTTTTCAATCTCACGACCGTCGCCCACAATAACTTGGCCAAATTCAACCACTTGGGAAACTAAATTCGCTCTCGGTTGAGAAATTTCATTTGCGGTAAATGTGTGATCCCCAACAGCTGCGATACTTGAAATAAGCGCTGCTTTACCACCAGGTCCTGCGCAGAGATCTAGCCAGTCATGTGCGCTCTCGCTAACTGCCGCAAAAATTTGTGCGACCAACTGAGAACCTTCATCTTGAACACCGGCCCGTCGATCTCTAATTGCCGATATTGCACCTGGTGATCCAGAGAGGCGAACACCGTAAGGTGAATATTGTGTGGGTACTCCCCCAAGATCAACCAACTCAGATTGAGTTGAACGCCCGGGCCACGAAACCAAGGTTGGTTGTGCTGGAACATTATTAGCACTTAACGCCGCAGTCACATCGTCTTCATTTTTGAGCAAATCAAAATATGCCGAGACTATCCATTGTGGATGTGAATATTGGATCGAGAGACGTTCGATCGGATCTTTGATCTCGCTAAGAGGAGCTAACCATTGCTCAAGTGACTTCTTCAAGACCGCGCGGAGCAAAGCATTGAGGAATGAGCCTTGCGCTTCACCTAGTCGTTTCCGGGCAATATCAACCGAGGCGGAGACGGCCGCATGATCAGGCACTCGCATCTCATGAATTTGCTGAAGTGCCATCCGGCCAACATCAATAACACCTGGATCAACTTGATCCCAAGGACGATTGGAAACTTGCGCCAAGATCCAATCATGACGACCTTGCATACGCAGCGTTCCGTAGAGCAACTCGGTGGCAAAAGCTTTGTCACGATCATCGAATTTGCTAGCTCCGAGCGCTTGTGGCAGAAGCAGATTTGAGTAACCATCACTGCGATTTACTTCAGACAATAAATCGAAAACTAGAAGTCTGACAGCATCTGGATTAGCGCGCTTATAGGTGCGCGGAACCGGTTTATTCAAGGAGTTCACCAGCTGTAAAACGAGCACCGTTGGCCCAAGCAGCAGCAGACATAGCCTTTTTCCCCGCAGGAGTAACTTCTAGAAGTTCAACTGAATTCAACGCAGTGCCAACAAGTACTGAACCCTCATTTAGCGAGATTTGTCCGATTGGAAGAGCTACATCTGACCGTTTTGCTTTAGTTATTCGTAGCACTTCGCCACGAAATTTGGTGGTCGCACCTGGATTTGGTGAAAAACCTAAAATCCCATTTACGACTTCTACTGCACTGGTAGCCCAATTAATCTGCGCTTCTGTTTTAGTTAACTTCGGCGCAAGAGTCGCTCGATCATGGTTCTGCGAAACTGGTTTTGTACCGTTTGCAATCGCATTTATCGTCTGCTCAATAGCAGCAGGACCAAGCAGTGCCAGTTCAGAAAGTAATTCACCGGCCGTTGTGTTTGGTTGGATGGCATATTTGGTCTGCACGTAAATTGGGCCAGTATCCATTCCCGCATCCAATTGGAAAACCGTAATTCCAGTCTCTGTTAAACCTTCAATGATTGCTCGTTGAGCAGGGGCTGCTCCCCTGAGTTTTGGCAAGAGCGAGAAATGTAAATTAATAAACCCGTACTTCGGTTGCGCGAGCAGAAACTCTGGCAGCAAAAGGCCGTACCCAATAGTGATAACCAAATCGATTTCTTTTAGGCGATCATCAAAATCAACTGTCTGGTTTGGACAATATAAATCAATGCCGTGGTTAGTAGCCCAGCTGGATACAGCAGTTGGGGCCATTTCTCGACCCCTACCTACTTGACTATCAGGGCGCGAAATAACTAGGGCTAATTCATATTTGGAGTTTAATAAATATTCTAGAGTCGGTATTGCGACATCCGGTGAAGCGGCAACCGCAATCTTCACTAGTTTCCTAAACCATTTGTAAAATGTGGTGAAACTTTAATAACCGGCGTAGTGCCATTTGCGATAGCCGAACCAAACCACTCTGATTCGCGAATCTCTTTCATCGCCAGTTTGCGATCAGCTGTTGTTAGCCGATCAATAAAAACAATTCCATCAAGGTGATCAGTTTCGTGTTGAATCGCTCGAGCAAGTAACTCGCTACCTTCAACCATTATCGGATCGCCATACATATTAAAACCATTAGCAACTACTCTCATTGCTCGAGGCGTCGGATAACGTAGATCAGGAAAACTCAAACAGCCTTCTTCGCCATCTTGTATTTCATCGCTGAGATCTAAGGTCGGGTTGATAAGATGCCCTAGCTCGTCATCGACATCCCAGACAAAAACTCGAAGTGAGACCCCGATCTGAGGGGCGGCCAGGCCAGCGCCAGGTGCTTCAAGCATCGTGTCAGTTAGATCAGATACCAAGTTTCGCAATTCTTTATCAAAATCGATAACGCTCGCCGCTGGAGTGACCAGAACTGGGTCTCCAAATAAGCGGATTGGTTGAATTGACATGGGTGCAATCCTATCAAGCAACCAGCTTTAATCGAGCGAGTAAGGATTCACGCGATAAGCAAGTGCGGTCTTCTTCGAGATTGCTCGCCTTTTATTGATCTCACGCAACAAAGAAACTAGCTCTTCCTGTTCGGCGGGGTCAATGAGTAGCGTGAGTTTAGGACCATCGCTGGCGCTCGAAGTTGGACCATAAACTCTTAGCGATTTCGGCGCCCGCTCTTCTTGCCTTGCACTCTCTAAGGCTTGTTTAAGTCTTGAAAGTTCGCTGGATTCAGCCAAGATAAGAATTGCGCCTGTTATCGGTGGTAGTTGAAGCGCAATTCGCTGCTCTATTTCGCGTTTTGAAATAGTGGCAGGATTCCAGGTAGTTAGAGCACTTGTGATTGGTGCGCCATCTTCGTGCACTAAAGCAATAGTTCCCGATTCGCTCACTAGTGCGCAAGCCGCAAAAAAGTTTGAGTATGCACGCTCTACGCCATTTGAAGCACTCGAACTCAAGAATCGATCCACTTGCAATATCACGACAGCTGAGTAACCAGACTCGGCGATTGGTTCAACTCCTGGAGTTGAAATCACTAGAGCCGGTTCCTTGCCTACATATTCACGTGAGTCATTGGCGGTTGATTGAATAACCAATTGATTCGGAAATGAGCGCCCTATTTCCTCAGCGAATCTTTCGATCCCTCGACTGGTCAGGAATATTCTGGCCTCACCACACCAACCGCATTTCCAGTTTTGATATACCTTGCTACACAAAACGCAGACCGGGTCGCTCTTTGCGTTAGCTTTCGATAGTTTTCCACTACATTCACAGAGTGCGATATTTCGGCATTTCGCACAACTAATTGCAGTTGCGTACCCTTTTGCTGGAACTAAGAAAAGAACCGGCCCTGCCGAAAGAGCTTTTCTAATAAGTTGATAAATCTTAGAAGGAATCAATTCCCCATTACTACTTGGTTGCGCCAATACCGAAACTTTCTCGCGATTAGCTTTATAGCTGATCTCTTTACTTTCTATATCGATTGCCACATCTAGGCTTGGAACATAGCCAACCAAATGAAGTGCTAAATTCGAAAGTTTCATACGTAGCCATGCGACTTCACGAACATTCCAATGCGGTGATCGCCGCTCATAATAATGTTCGCTATTTTCTTGATATAGATAGATTTCAGAAAGATTCGGGATAGGCGCAAAAATAGCGGCGCGCATACCGATAACCAGGTTTGTGTACCCAAGTGAGATTTCTAGAAAATTTTGATATCGATCGGCTCTCGGCAAAGTGGAGTCTAAGGATTTGAATTCGATTCCAGCCAGGTCTAGTTCAGAGATCAAGCGATTTAGATCGCGCACTGTTGGAACAATGACCAACTTGGCGCCCTTTGATTTGCTATCTGTGATCAGAGAAACCAGGGCCGAAATAGGATCCTTTTTTGGTGGCAATAAGTGAAAAAAGGCGATCGGGGCTGTACTGGTTGGAACTGAGGCAGTCGAGGGCGAAAGATTTTTCTCGGCAGCTGCAACCCGTGGCGGAATGGCGCTGCGAATAACATCGTATGGCGATCCACCCCAATAAGTGGCAGTCAAATTTATTAGTTCCAAAGTTTCCGGAGTTGCTACAGCAAACTCCCCTAGCAACTTATAGATCGATTTTAATTCTCTGGAATCAGAATTCGCAGCCGTTCTGTCGATAACTATTCCTTCGAGATGTTTTTCCTTAAAAGGAACTTGGACCCGGGAACCAATCTTGACCTGTGAACTGAGCTTCTCCGGAATCAAATATGAAAAAGGTTCAACTAGAGTCGAGATTCCGGAATCTACCCAGACGCTTGCTATCGGTAAATCAGTAGCCGCTGGCCCAGGCGGTAGCGCGGCCCGTTGAATCTTTAACTTAAGCGGCCGCAGCATGCTATCTAGTCTATGAGATGCGCTCGAAATTGGAAGATTGGAAGATTGGAAGTTTGGGTGATTACTTGATTGCGGCTTGCAGCGCGGAAGCACGATCAGTTTTCTCCCAAGAGAACTCAGCTAACTCGCGACCGAAGTGACCATATGCGCTCGTCAGTGAATAAATTGGTCGCAATAGATCAAGATCACGAATGATTGCTGCTGGTCGAAGATCAAATACCGAAAGGACTGCATCTTGAATATTGCTTACTGGAACCTTCTCGGTTCCAAAAGTTTCAATAAATAACCCGACTGGTTGAGCTTTGCCAATTGCATAAGCAACTTGAACTTCACATCGTGAAGCCAGACCCGCGGCAACAATATTCTTGGCAACCCAACGCATCGCATAAGCGGCTGACCGGTCAACTTTTGATGGATCTTTTCCACTAAACGCGCCGCCGCCGTGACGGGCCATTCCGCCATAAGTATCAACGATAATTTTTCGACCAGTTAAACCAGCATCTCCCATAGGGCCGCCGATCACGAAGCGACCAGTTGGATTGATCAATGTTCGCAGATCTGCTTTTGGTAGATCGACACCAGCCAATACTGGGTTAATGACGTATTCAATTATTTCAGGGGTCAACTTTTTAGCGACATCTACATCTGCACTGTGCTGAGAAGAGATCACAACTGTGTTGAGTGCGATCGCTTTATCGCCATCGTATTCAATCGTTACTTGAGTCTTACCATCTGGTCGCAAATACGCTAGTTCACCGGATTTGCGCACTTGCGCTAAACGCTGAGCTAACTTATGCGCCAAGGAAATCGGCAACGGCATCAACTCTTTGGTGTCTTCACATGCGTAGCCAAACATCAAACCTTGGTCGCCAGCGCCTTGTAGATCTAGTGGATCTACCGAGGAATCTAACCGCTTCTCGTAAGCATCATCGACACCTTGCGCAATATCTTGGGACTGCTGCCCGATTGATAGGGAAACTCCACAGGAATTTCCATCAAAACCTTTATCGGATGAATCGTAACCAATAGCTAAAACTGTATCGCGAACAATACTCATTACATCGGCGTATCCATTAGTGGTTACTTCGCCTGCGACATGAACCTGTCCGGTGGTAATTAGCGTTTCAACTGCAACGCGCGACTTAGAATCTTGGCTAAGAAGTGAATCCAGAATCGCATCGGAAATTTGATCGGCGATCTTATCTGGATGACCTTCAGTTACTGATTCAGAGGTAAATAGGCGCTTAGACATTGGCTTAACTTAACTTATTAAGGGCAAGATCTAGTAATTGATTTGCAAGTGTCGCCTTGCTGCTCTTAGATACTGGAATCTCGTCGCCCGTAGCTGTTATGAAGATGCCTTGTGTCGTATCACTTCCGAAGATGTCGCCAGCCGAAACATCATTTAAGTAGATTAAATCAAGCCCTTTTGCGAGTAACTTGCGATTGGCTTCAGCAATATTAAGTGTTGTTTCTGCTGCAAATCCGACAATGACTTGACTCTTCTTCACTTGCGCTAAATTCGCGACTAAATCTGGGTTCTGCGTCAAAACAATCTCTTGGTACTGATCTTTCTTTAACTTATCGGCGCCTACAGTTGCTGGGCGAGCATCGGCTACTGCTGCAGCCATTACTAGTAAATCGCAATTAGCAAACTCGTTAGCAAGAGCGTTAGCCAAATCTTGGGCACTTTCAACAGCGATAACTTCAGCACCTACCGGAGCTGGAAGAGTCACATTCGCGCTAAGAATTACTACCTGGGCGCCACGATCTAACGCTGCCTGCGCAACCGCATAACCTTGTTTGCCCGAAGATCGATTTCCAATGTAGCGAACTGGATCTATTGCTTCGCGAGTGCCACCCGCTGTTACTAGTACACGTTTACCTTGGAGATCTTGCCTCTCAGATATAACTTCTGCCAGATAGCTCAGAATTTCCGAAGTCTCGGGCAATCTTCCGATGCCACTATCGGCACCCGTAAGACGCCCTGAAGCTGGAACCATTACATGAAAACCACGATCTCTAAGTATCGCGACATTGGCAACGGTGGCCGGGTTGTTCCACATATTTGGATGCATTGCTGGAACTAATACTTTTACGGCACTACTTGCTAAAACTAAATTTGTTAACAAGTCATCTGCCCGCCCCATCGCAATGCGCGCAATCAAATCCGCAGTCGCAGGTGAGATCAAAATCAATTCATTTTCGGCGGCGAGTTTTACATGTCGAACTTCTTCGACAGCTTCCCATACTTGACTGGTAACCTTCTTGCCCGACAGGGCTTCCCAAGTGGCAGCACCCACAAAATTCAGGGAAGACGGTGTTGGAACAACGGTAACGTCATAATTGCGCTCTTGTAGACGGCGTAATAAATCACAGGATTTGTAAGCCGCGATTCCGCCACCTACGCCAAGAATTACTTTGCTAATTCGATTTGGCATCTGCAAAACTCCGCCTTAAAAGAAAGTGGATTAAGCGGTTGGTTCGAGATTTTCGATAGTAAGTAAACCCTCGTTGATCTCACGGAGCGCAATTGAAAGTGGCTTCTCGTGAACATGTGTCTCAACTAGTGGCCCAACATACTCAAGCAGGCCTTCGCCTAATTGTGAATAGTAAGCATTGATCTGACGTGCACGCTTTGCGGCGTATAGAACCAAGCTGTACTTAGAGCCGGCCTTGTCGAGAAGTTCGTCGATAGGTGGATTTGTAATGCCGTCCATGTGTCCTCCAGATGCAAGCGTTTAATGAAATCTTCAGCCAATAATGGGGTTGATCAAGAGGCCAAGGATACCAGTTCAGCCAGAACCTGCGTTACCGAGTGATTTACGATGCGATGGTCGAAATTAGGCGCGTGCGCTAACTCCTCCTGCGCTAAAGCCAATCTCTGCGCCCTGCGTTCCTCGGTATCTGTCCCCCGTGCCTCGAGCCGAGAGACTAATTCTTCCCATGATGGCGGCTCCAGAAATACTAAAATTGCTTCGCTACTTACTTTGCGAACTTGCTCAGCCCCTGCAATATCGATCTCAAGCATCACATTCTCGCCTCGAGAGAGCGCTTCTTCTACCTTAGCTTTAGGGGTTGCATACTTTGCGCC
>JBIILF010000023.1:0-8285 GCA_044232785.1 Candidatus Planktophila sp.
GCAAATATCAAGTCGCAGATCAAGCGGATCAAGACCAATGAGAAGGCACGCCTACGTAACAAGTCAGTGCGCTCTTCTATCAAGACAGCTGCTCGCAAATTTCGCGACGCTGTAACCGCTGGCGATGCCGCAGTTATCTCAACTGAACTACGCGACGCTTCAAAGGCGCTCGATATCGCCGTTGCTAAGGGTGTTCTACATAAGAACACTGCTGCAAACAAGAAGTCTTCAATGGCAAAAGCTGCCGTTAAAGCCGGCGTACGTTAATTCGCAACTAGTTACTTTTAAGGCTTAACGATGCCTGCAATTTCACTTGCCAAGGCGCCTCAACCAGCCGCTACAAATCCCGCGCAGATTCGTAACTTCTGCATCATTGCCCATATCGATCACGGTAAATCAACTCTTGCCGATCGCATGTTGGGAATCACCGAAGTTGTAGAAGCCCGCAATATGCGCGCGCAATATTTAGATCGCATGGATATTGAACGCGAACGCGGTATCACCATTAAATCTCAAGCAGTTCGTTTGCCATGGCGCAGCGGAATCGATGGCCAAGAATATATCTTGAACATGATCGATACACCTGGTCACGTTGACTTCACTTACGAAGTATCGCGATCACTTGCAGCCTGCGAAGGTGCAGTTCTACTTGTTGATTGTGCGCAAGGTATCGAAGCTCAAACACTGGCTAACTTGTATCTCGCGATGGAAAATAACTTAACCATTATTCCGGTTCTAAACAAAATTGATTTACCTAACGCCCAGCCAGAAAAGTTTGCTAAAGAACTTGCCAATTTAATTGGCTGCCAACCCGAAGATTGCTTGCGCGTATCTGGAAAAACTGGCGATGGCGTTGCTGAATTACTTGATCAGATCATTGCTCAAATCCCAGCACCACAAGGTGATGCCAGCGCACCAGCCCGCGCACTTATTTTCGACTCGGTTTATGACAGCTATCGCGGCGTAGTTACTTATGTGCGCGTTGTCGATGGCCACCTTTCACCACGCGATCAGATTCAAATGTTCTCAACTGGCGTGCGCCACGAAATGCTTGAAGTTGGCGTGATCTCACCAGAACCAATGCCTAGCAAGGGTTTAGGCGTGGGCGAAGTAGGTTATTTAATTACTGGCGTTAAAGATGTTCGCCAATCTCGTGTTGGTGACACAGTTACTACTTATACCAATCCAACTAAGACCGCACTTGCTGGCTATAAAGATCCCAAGCCAATGGTTTTCTCTGGGTTATTCCCGCTCGATGGCGCAGATTTCCCAGTACTTCGCGAAGCGCTAGATAAGTTACAACTTAACGATGCCGCTCTTGTATATGAGCCAGAGAGCTCAGCAGCACTTGGTTTTGGTTTCCGTTGCGGCTTCCTTGGTCTGCTTCATATGGAAATTGTGCGCGAGCGCCTAGAACGCGAATCTAAGTTAAATCTGATTTCAACTGCGCCTAACGTGGTCTACAACGTGAAGATGGAAGATGGCAAAGAAGTTCGCGTAACCAACCCATCAGAATTCCCTGATGGAAAAGTTGCCGCTGTTTTCGAACCAATTGTGCGATCAACTATTTTGGCGCCATCTGAATTCATCGGCGTGATCATGGAACTCTGCCAAGATCGCCGCGGTGTATTGCTTGGCATGGATTACATCTCCGAAGATCGCGTTGAGATCCGCTACACATTGCCACTTGCTGAAATAGTTTTCGATTTCTTCGATCAACTCAAATCTCGCACTAAAGGTTATGCATCCCTTGATTACGAAGAAAAGGGCGATGAAGAAGGCAATTTAGTTAAAGTTGATATTTTGCTGCAAGGCGAAGCAGTCGATGCATTCAGCGCAATCGTTCACCGCGATAAGGCATATGCCTATGGCGTAATGATGACCGGCAAACTTCGCGAACTAATCCCGCGTCAACAATTCGAAGTTCCTATTCAGGCAGCCATCGGTTCAAGAATTATTGCTCGCGAATCAATTCGTGCAATGCGTAAAGATGTTCTTGCTAAATGTTACGGCGGCGATATTTCGCGTAAACGTAAATTGCTCGAGAAGCAAAAAGAGGGCAAGAAGCGCATGAAGATGGTTGGTCGCGTTGAAGTTCCTCAAGAAGCATTCGTGGCAGCACTTGCAACTGATGCGGACATCGAAAAGATCAAGGCCGCGCGTAAAGCTGGAAATTGAGGTTTGTTTGTGTTGAGCCTTCCATCTGGTTTTAATGAGGCCTAGACTTTAGAAATGCGAATTAATGGAACCCTTACAAAAGGGTTAGTTCTTGTTCTAGTTTTTGCACTAATTCCTCCGGTTGCCTTCTCGGCCCAAAAAATAGTTCCGGGTAGTTCATGTAAAGTCTTAAAGCAAAAAATCACCTATCAAAAGAAAATTTACACTTGCATTAAATCTGGCAAGAAATTGGTCTGGAGCAAAGGCGTTAGCGTCGTTAAACCTACGCCAACACCTACGCCAACACCTACGCCAACTCAAACACCTTCACCAACTCCAACGGTATCAACAACAAAATCAATTAATCCGGCGACTATTAAGTTAACGGTTCACTACCAGCGCAAAGCTTCCGATTACGACAGTTGGAACCTTTGGCTGTGGCGCGATTCGGCAACTGGAACAGACTCTAATGTCAATAATGCGGGAGTAAAGTTCACGAGCGCTGACACATTTGGCAAAATTGTAACCATAGATATAAATGACATGGATAAGTATGAAAAAATTGGGTTGATAGTTCGCAAGGGTGAGTGGCTAGCAAAAGATGTCGACGTTGATAGATTCATAAGTAAATTTAGCTCCGATGGGACAGCTGAAGTTTGGCTTCGTCAAGGTGATCCAGTTATTTACTTTGCAAATCCAACACCTACGCCAACACCAACACCAACACCAACGCCAACACCAACGCCAACACCAACGCCAACACCTACGCCAACACCTACGCCAACACCTACGCCAACAAAGGCGATAAGCCTTTTGACCACGTCAAGTGAGTACTTGAATATTGATAGTTGTAAATTGGGGTATGGCGGGAGTCAGGTTGGTATACGTCAAAGTTTTAGCCAGAGTCCGTATCGCGTTCGAAATACTGAGCCAATTCGAGCATTAATTTTCCCAATAGATTTCCCGGACTTGGAGGCTTCTACTAACCCTCAAACAGATTTTGCTTCCATTGCTGCAGGTGTCACTGATTATTACAAACAATTATCAGAAGGAAGATCGATTATTCAGTGGACTATTTATCCAAAATATGTTCGTTATGGAACGAAAGTGGCTGATTCCAATTTAGGCGGAAGAACAACGAGTGGTTATGGGTTATTTAGGTCGCAGTCTGAGATTTTAGCTAAGCAGGAGTTAGATCTTTCTGTCTTTGATTTAGTTGTATATGCGCCGCCACTTGCTACGACACGAGATCAAATTGCAATCAATCCTGCTTTTATTGCTTACAACCCAACGGATATTAATGCAACAATGCTCGACGGTCAGTCGTACTCTCAAAGATTCCCATTCCTAACGCTGACACACGAACTAGGGCACCTAATGGGCCTTGCAGATTTATATAACGTTAATGCAGCAAATGAGAGTGAGGCTAATTACTCCCAAAGCGTATTCGAACTTCAATTTAGATTTATGGGAATATTTGATTTGATGAACTGGGCAACTGGCGCTGGAGTAGAACTGACCGCTTGGAATCGTTGGCTCATTGATTTAGTCACTGACGAACAAATTCGTTGCCTGCCTTCATCATCTACAACTACTTTGCTTACTCCCGTAGAAGTTGAGGGTGGAATAAAAGGCGCCATTATTCAATTATCATCAACAGAGGCCATTGTGATTGAATCAAGAAGGGCTCTTCGATACGACAATGAGATGGGTAAATCTTCAGAGGGGGCGCTGATTTACAAAGTGAATACATTAATTGGTAGTGGAAGTGGCCCAATGAGAGTTGTTGGCAGAACGGGATCAGACGATATTTGGTTCCGGGATGCACCTCTTAAGATTGGAGATACTTACATTGTAGATGGCTACTCTATTTCTGTAATTGAAAGTGGAGTATTTGGAGATGTTATAAAAGTTAATAAGTTATGAATTTAAGGTATTAAATTACCTTCGTTTTATAATTTAAATTTATCTTAAACTGGTTTCAAATTTCCCAATACTTCCAAAAGGTGAATTTGTGACTTGTGCTTGATGAATTAATAAAGAATGAAGGGCCGAAACCCCCTCTAGATCGCGTTGAAGTTCCTCAAGAAGCATTCGTCGCAGCTCTTGCAACTGATGCGGACATCGAGAAGATCAAAGCCGCACGTAAAGCTGGAAATTAGCCTTTAAGGCCAGCAGTTCTGTTCCAAATTGATCTTGCTTGGCTTAGAATCGCAAAGTGTTAGCAACCAAGAGTTTTTCTAAGGGCCTCATTTTGGCTCTATTGGTGACTCTTCTGCCAACTTCAGCCTTTTCAGCTCAGAAGATAACTCCGGGAGCTACTTGTAAAGT
This sequence comes from Candidatus Planktophila sp., assembly GCA_044232785.1. Classification (GTDB taxonomy): domain Bacteria; phylum Actinomycetota; class Actinomycetes; order Nanopelagicales; family Nanopelagicaceae; genus Planktophila. The sequence continues at coordinate 4,489 of JBIILF010000023.1, forward strand.
TCTAAAGCAGAAAGTTACTTATCAAAAGAAGGTTTACACCTGCACTAAATCTGGCAAGAAATTGGTTTGGAGCAAAGGCGTAAGCGTAGTTAAACCTTCACCACCACCGTCTTCGCCTACTCCAACACCTACTCCAGCAACAACACCAGCACCAACACCTTCTCCAACTCAAACACCTTCACCTTCTCCAACTCAAACACCTTCACCTTCTCCAACTCAAACACCTTCACCCACTCCGACCCTCGCACAAATTTCACTTGTAAACACGATCTGTGAAAAAGTTGGCGCAAAGATCCTGGAAGGCGAGACAGTACTTAAATGCAATTGGATGGGTGGCGCGCAATCTAAGGGAGCTTGGACACCATTGGTGTCAAAGAAGATTTCTACATCAGCGTCGAATAACTACAAGATTACGCCGATCGCTGATCAGGCTTGCGAAAGTTACGGTGACACATTTGATGTGCCACAAGGTTATTTAGAATGTCGGTGGGTAAATGGGAAAAAACTACGCTGGATCAAAATAAACAATGTTAAACAAACGTTTATAAACAAAGTAAGTCCACAAGGCATCGAGCCATGCAAGTTAAAAAATAAGGATGTAACTGTCACCCAAGGAGACATTAGAAGCCAAGGGCTCAAAGTTGGTTTCCCTTTTGATAACACCTTCAAGCATGGCGTTTACGCAAAAGGCACGAATGAGGTATTGATTGTAGGAATTGATTTCCCCGAGCTAAGAGGCGATAGCACTCTAAAAGAAACAATGGCTGAGGATAAGAAGTGGATGCAAGATTGGTTCCGCTATTACAGTAACGATCAATCTAAGTTTAATGTCACGACTATAGATAACTGGATTAGTGCACCAAAGAGTGCAGCTTCATACATAGTCACCGGGAACGACGGCAACTCCAGCACATCAAATAGATTTTTGGCTGAAGCCTCACAACCTTTCGTTGATCTCATCACACAAAAAATTGATTTACGTAAGTTCAACACTGTGTACATGATGTTCCCAGATGGCGAAATTAACTTTGATATGGATCTGATCGTCAGAAACGAGAGATTCAAAATCAAAGAAGGCGAAATGAATATGAATTTCTTTGGCTGGGGCCACGACAACGAGCTCATGGAAACTCTTCGTTGGGCTTTTTACGTTCATGAAACGCTACATGATTTTGACATCATCGGTCATGCTCCAGGTAATGGTTGGCCCTTTGGAATTTTCACCAATCAATCTGGAATAAGTATGGCGATGAACCCGTATGAACAGTTCTTGCTCGATTGGCTGCCTGAAAATCAAATCTATTGTGCGGATGCAAAAACATTGACCGAAGCAACAGTTTCCTTGACTCCAATGGAGAGAGAAGATCGTCAGACAAAAATGGCGATGATAAAACTTTCGCCAACTCGGGTAATTGTGGTTGAGTCACATGGAATTGATAAGTGGAGCATGCTCAATAAGGGTGATAGATCATATCCACCAGGTTTTTACGGTGTGATGGCATATGTGGTTGACCTTAATAAGACAGCTGCGCCACCTGTTACCGCTGATGGTCGATCTCTTTCGAATGAAGAGTATGCCTGGGCAATGTGGCAAAAAGTTGAAGGTGGTAAATCCACAGATTATGAACAGAGCATCGGGATGCGCCCAGATATGCACAACACAGTTGCAGTTCTTGGGGACTACTTTTTGATTGATGGAATCCAAATAAAACTAGTTGGTACTGGCGATTTTGATACTATCGAGATTAAGAATCTAACGCCCCCGCCAGCGATAGTTGAGCCTAAAGAGATCAAGAGTTTTCAGGATGCCGTTGATAGACCGAACGATGTTTCATATTGGGCTTGGAAGAGAAGTAGTGACCAAGCATTAAGTAATAACACTAAGGGTCCAATTGTTGAGTTAATGGTTGGGCCAAATACAAAGCTCTCTAATCCTGATCCCGCAAGCGCTATCTCTGCTGCGTCCAAGTTGTATCCGAACTTTAAAAGCCCTGAAAAAGTCTATGCAATTTACTATTCGTATGCCGATATAGATTGGGCACAAACTAAATATGCCGAAGTCTATGCAAATGCAAATGGTCAAGAAGCCAAGAATGGTTGTCAGAAAATTGAATATTGTTGGGGCGCAAGTGCAACAATTAACAGCTTAGGTGACGGAATTATTCTCTCTGCGGTCATGACCAGCAATCCTGACAGAAACCACACTTCTGGCACTTTAGAAGCTCACGAATACACGCATGTTCTGCAAATAAGTAGTTTCTTTGGTACCGGTAATCAGAATCAAGCGATGTGTTGCATCAAGGCGTTTGCGCCATGGTGGTTTGTCGAAGGTGGGGCACATTTTTCACAACTTGCGATAATCTATGCGAATTCCTTCACTAAATATTCAGAGGAAAGAAAGTATGAAGCCAACGACCTTTTAACTAATCGAGATAAGAAATACACAGAACAGTGGATCGCAAATTTCATTAAGCCTCCTGATACGTCAACGTGGCGAGAAGATGGAAGAGAAAGCTGGCATCTTTATGATTTGGGCATGCTGGTCTCAGAAGTATTTACAGCTATTAAGGGTCCCGGAATAAATATTCAGATTTTTACTGATATTTCCAAGGGAATGACTTTCGAAAAATCCTTTGAGGATCATTTTGGCCTACCTTGGGATGATGCCGTTAAAATGATTGCAAAGTCCATTTCACTCTTGGTTGAAAAGTAAATTCAGTACAGTTATTGTCTTTACAAAACCTCGCATACAATACGTATATGTCGCTCTCGTTTTACGTTCATATCCCGTATTGCATAAAGCGCTGTGGGTACTGTGACTTCAATACGTATACGCCCTCCGAGCTACAAGATGGTGCCACACTAGAAATCGTTTCAAATGACTATATCGATGCAGTGTTACGTGAACTTGAGAGTGCTCCAACTTCGCCAGTTCCGACCATTTTCTTTGGTGGCGGAACACCTTCACTTTTGCCGCCGGTTGACTTAGGTCGAGTAATTGCAGCTATTCGCAAACGCTTTGATCTAGCACCAGATGCGGAAATTACGTTAGAGGCAAACCCTGATTCAGTTACAGCTGATAAATTGGCTGAGTATCTAACGGTTGGCTTCAATCGAATTTCCTTTGGTATGCAATCTGCTAAACCGCATGTATTGGCAGCACTTGATCGCACACATAATCCAGAGAATGTAGGCAAAGCTGTAAGCATGGCTCGCGCGGCAGGGTTTGAATCAATTAGCGTTGATTTGATTTATGGAACACCTGGCGAATCATTAGATGATTGGCGCGAGACCGTTGAGGCGGCCCTTGCTTTAGATATTGACCATATAAGTGCTTATGCCTTGATTGTGGAAACTGGCACAAAGCTTGCAGCACAAATTAAACGTGGTGATTTGATCATGCCGGATGATGACTTGATGGCAGATATGTATTTGTTAGTCGATCAGTTATGCGAAGAAGCGGGATTAAGTTGGTATGAGCTAAGTAATTGGTCGAAGCCGGGCAAAGAATGTTTACACAATATTGCTTACTGGAAGAGCGCGAATTGGTGGGGGCTAGGGCCAGGTGCTCATTCACATTTAAATGGTGAGCGATGGTGGAATGTTAAACATCCGACTGCATATAAAACTAAGTTATTTGCAGGGGAATCGCCAGTGCAAGAACGTGAGACGATGAATAAGTCGCAGTTGCGCGATGAAGAAATTATGTTGGCGATTCGCATGCGCGAAGGTTTAAGTTTTAAAGCGCTACAACCTCATGAACTTGAGCGATTAGCGAGCTATCGCGAAGAGGGATA
>JBIILF010000024.1:0-8090 GCA_044232785.1 Candidatus Planktophila sp.
TCGATTGATAAAAAGAATTTCTTTTGCAAATCGTTCCTCTCATTTCTGCCCGTACTGTCAGAAGTAGAGCCTGCGGCAAGGTAGGTTTGCCGCGTGTATTTGAAGAGCATTACGCTCAAGGGCTTTAAGTCCTTCGCGTCATCGACGACCCTGCGCCTTGAGCCAGGTATCACCTGTGTGGTCGGCCCAAATGGCTCTGGAAAATCAAATGTAGTCGACGCCCTTACCTGGGTTATGGGTGAGCAAGGCGCCAAGTCCTTGCGCGGCGGCAAAATGGAAGATGTTATTTTCGCGGGCACCAGCGGTCGCTCACCTCTAGGTCGCGCTGAAGTTTCTTTGACTATTGATAACTCTGATGGCGCGCTACCAATTGATTACGCCGAAGTTACTATTTCTAGAATTTTATTCCGCAGCGGTCAAAGTGAATACCAAATAAATGGCGAAGCTTCGCGCTTATTAGATATTCAAGAATTACTAAGCGACTCAGGTATCGGTCGCGAGATGCACGTGATCGTGGGTCAAGGACAACTTGATGCAATCTTGATGGCGACCCCTGAAGAACGTCGTGGCTTTATTGAGGAAGCTGCCGGAGTTCTAAAGCATCGTAAGCGTAAAGAAAAAGCGTTACGTAAATTAGATTCAATGCAGACCAACATGGCGCGCGTGCAAGATTTAACTGTCGAACTTCGCCGCCAATTAAAGCCACTCGGCCGGCAAGCAGAAGTGGCTAAGAAAGCTGCAACGATTCAAGCTGATCTGCGCGATGCAAAATTACGTTTGCTAGCAGATGATTACATTGAGTTATCTAAAACCCTCACCGCTGAAGTTGCTGATGAAACGGCACTTCGCGAAAAGCGTGCGTTAGTTGAAGCTGATCTAGATGGTGTACGCCGTCGTGAAGAAGAGTTAGATTCGCAAGCTGCGGTTGATAGTCCGCGCTTAGTGCAAGCACAAGAAACTTTTTATCAATTGAATTCCTTGCGCGAAAAATTCCGCGGAACTCAGAGCCTGGCTCAAGAACGCTCACGCTTTCTTGCTGAAGAGGCTGAAGAAGCGCGAACTGCAGGCCGAGATCCTGAAGCGCTCGAGGCAGAAGCTCAAACTTTGCGTGGCGAGGAATCACAATTACAGACCGTCGCACAAATCTCGCGCAGCAATTTAACTCAAGCATCTCAAGCACTCGCTGCCGCTGAATCCGCCCTGGTTGCCGAAGAGAATCGAATCGCCGCTGCCCTTCGTGCGATCGCTGATCAACGCGAAGGAACTGCGCGCCAAGAGGGCCATATCAAATCATTAGCGGCACGCCTTGACGCGATGTCTGAGGAAATCGCTCGTCTGACTAAAGCGCGCGATGAAGCAGCAAACCGCCGAGATCTAGCACAACGTGAGTATGCAACTCATGAATTAGAAATCGCTAGCGCTGACTCTGGCGAACTTGGTTTAGATGCTGCTTTTGAAAGTGCTAAGTCAGCTTTAGCAAAAGCTCGCGATGATCATCAACAGTTAGTCGAAGCTGAGCGCATCGCCGATCGCTCACGCACCGCATTTGAGTCAAAACTAGAAGCGCTTGAACTTTCTTCGCAATCACGAAACGGTGCAGCAGCGCTTCTACGCGAACCCCGTGGGTTAGCGACTCTTGGCTCACTTGCTTCATTGATTGAAATTGATGCTGGCTGGGAAAATGCAGTTGCAGCCGCTCTTGGTCAGTTGGCAGATGCGATCGTGGTGCAAGATATATCAGCAGCGATTACCGCCCTTAGTACTTTGCGAAATGAAGATCTTGGGCAAGCCGATGTATTGGTACACCAGAGCCAAGGCGGTAACGCAGCGGCCCTGGCCGGTGGGTTAACTTCGATCACAGCGCATATTCGATCTAGTTCAGTCTCTGATTTGATTTCAGATCTACTTGGTAAAACTGTGGTTACTGAAACCGCCGCCGAGGCTGCTGATATCTTGCGCAGCCACCCCGAGTTAACGGTCGTAACTCGCGATGGTGATTTATTCACAAAATCTCGGGCACGTGGCGGATCTAAGAACACCAACTCGTTAATCGAAGTGAAAGCTTTAATTGAAAAATTAAGTGCCGAATTACAAACCATCACCAATGAATGTGATCGTTTAAAGTTTGCTAGCAGTTCTGCCGTACAGGAAATCGAGGCTAAACAATCGGCCTTTGATGTTGCGCTATCTAAACTCAATGAATCAGACGCTCGAATTGCTGCAATAACTGAGCAGCTAGCCGTGGCTGGGCAACATATGAAATCTGCGATAGCCGAAGTAGAGCGCTTGAATCTAGCTATCGCCGAAACCTCAACGGCCAAGAGTCGTGATGAAGGCGAACTACAGTCCGCACAAAGCCAGTTAACGCAGTCGGGTGAAATCTCCACCCCAGATCATTCACAAGCTGATGCGCTACGCGAAAATGTTTCCGGTTTGCGCACTATTGAAGTTGAAGCGCGACTTGCGGTACGTACCAGCGAAGAGCGCCTAGATTCACTTGCCGCACGTATCAAGGCACTTGAAGAAGCGGCCGTAACCGAACGTGAAGCATCTGAACGCGCAGTCTCTCGTCGTGGTGCACGTGCTCGTGGCGCAATTATTTCGCAAGCAATTGCTGAGGCCGCTTATGAAGCGCTAATTCACATTGAACGCTCTATTGCTAAAGCTGCTACCGAGCGCGCAGCGCTAGAAGAAGCACGCACGATCCGCGAAGGCGAAACTCTCTCCGCACGCGCACGCAATCGCCAACTTACTGCTGAACTAGAAGTACTCACATCTAGCGTTCATAAAGATGAGATTGCTCGCGCCGAACAACGTATGCGCATCGAACAACTTGAATCTAAGGCAGTTGAAGAACTGGGCATTGATACTGAAACTTTGGTCAATGAATATGGTCCAGATAATGATGTGCCAACCTTTATTGAAAATGAAGCTGGCGAGATCATCACAACCGAACTAATTCCATATCGTCGCGATCAACAAGAGAAGCGATTGGCTGCGACCGAGCGTTCGCTTACCTTGTTAGGCAAGATTAATCCGCTGGCACTAGAGGAGTACACCTCACTCGAAGAGCGCTTGAAGTTCTTGGCCGAGCAATTAGAAGATTTAAAAAATACTCGCAGAGATCTTTTGGACATTGTGAAAGAAGTCGATGACCGGGTTCAACAGATCTTCATGGAAGCTTTCGAAGCTACCGCTGAACACTTTGAAACTATCTTTGCTCGACTATTCCCAGGTGGCGATGGTCGCTTGATTCTGACCAACCCAGATGACTTGTTAAATAGTGGCGTTGATGTTGAAGCTCGACCACCTGGAAAGCGCATTAAGCGTCTCTCACTTCTCTCTGGCGGCGAAAAGTCCTTAACTGCTGTGGCTATGTTGATCGCGATCTTTAAAGCTCGGCCAAGTCCGTTCTATGTAATGGATGAAGTTGAAGCCGCCCTTGATGATGCCAACTTAGGTCGTCTATTAGGCGTGCTTGAAGAGTTGCGCGAAACATCGCAGCTAATCATCATCACTCACCAGAAGCGCACCATGGAAATCGCTGATGCTCTTTATGGCGTAACCATGCGCGGTGACGGTGTCACTGAAGTTATCTCGCAGCGTCTGCGCGAATCCAACAACGAATAAGTAATCGGCGCTAGCCATGGGATTCTTTAAAAAATTTCTTGCCAAAGTAACTCGGACTTCTGCAGTAACTGCTGCTGACTGGGATGAGCTTTACCGCGAGTTAATTGCCTCAGACTTGGGCGCATCTTTATCCGATGCGATTCTAACAACTGCAAAGAAAAGTAAATCCGAAGAACCAATTGAGGCTATCCGCGAATCGTTATCAGCGTTATTAAGTTCTAAGCCACGAGGGTTGGCTAGTTCAGAAACTGGGTTAACTACAATTTTGGTCATCGGCGTTAACGGCACTGGTAAAACAACTTCAGTGGCAAAATTGGCCGCGAATCTTTCGAACTCGGGCAGTCGTGTTTTACTTGGCGCAGCCGATACTTTTCGCGCAGCAGCAGTTGAGCAATTACAAACTTGGGCCGCGCGTATTGGTCTCACTGTCATAACTGGAAAACCAAATGGCGAACCGGCAGCAGTTGCATTCGATAGTGCATCAAAAGCGATTGCCGATAATTACCAGTACTTAGTAATCGACACTGCAGGTAGATTGCAGAACAAAGCAGATTTAATGGCTGAACTTGGCAAGATAAAGCGCGTAATCGAAAAAGTAACACCCGTTAATGAAGTGTTATTAGTTGTTGATGCGACAACTGGCCAGAATGGTTTAAGCCAAGCCAAGTTATTTTCAGAAGCAGTTGAAGTGACTGGCATTGTTTTAACAAAGTTAGATGGCAGTGCGCGCGGTGGTATAGCCCTGGCGATTGAACATGAACTCGATCTACCGATTAAATGGATCGGCACGGGGGAGGCCATAGGCGACCTCACGCCTTTTGATCCAGAAATTTACATAACCGGCATTTTGGACGCTGAATAAGCTGATCTTTTAACGCCCTTGTAACAATTCGGGCGAATTCCTGTAATCAGTTTGAGAGAGATTATCGCCATCTCAAAGGTGAGAATCGCACAAACTCTTCGAAGGTGATTATTCATGGAAATAAGTTCTGGTGATACCGCTTGGATGTTGGCAAGTTCTGCATTGGTCTTGCTGATGACTCCCGGCCTGGCATTCTTCTATGGCGGCATGGTTCGCACCAAGAGTGTTCTTAATATGATGATGATGTCGATGGCCACGATTGGCATTGTTAGCATCATCTGGGTTATCTATGGTTTTGAATTGGCTTTTGGCGTCGATGGCAAATCTGCTTGGTATGGCGCAATCAAGATCTCTGATCTCGGAAATCAAGTCAACGCAGTTACTAACAATGGTGGCGAGTATCCAATTCCACTTCTAGTCTTTGCCGCGTTTCAATTGATGTTTGCGATTATTACACCCGCACTTATTTCAGGTGCTATTGCCGATCGTGCAAAGTTTGTTCCATGGACTGTCTTCGTAGCGATCTGGACAACTCTGGTTTATCTACCCGTTGCTCACTGGGTATTTGCATTCGGTAACAAGGTTGGAGATGTAGTAACTGGCGCAGGATATCTAGCAGCTAAAGGCGTGCAAGATTTTGCAGGCGGTACTGCAGTTCACATTAATGCTGGTGCTGCTGGATTGGCACTTGCCATAGTTCTAGGAAAGCGCATCGGTTGGCGCAAAGAATCAATGCGTCCACATTCATTGCCATTGGTAATGCTTGGTGCAGGTCTACTTTGGTTTGGCTGGTTTGGTTTCAACGCCGGTTCAGCACTCGGTGCAAATGGCATTGCTGGTTTAGCTTTCTTGAATACTCAAGTAGCTGCAGCTGCAGCACTAATCGGTTGGATTTTCGTTGAAAAAGTACGCAATGGGCATGCGACAACTCTTGGCGCAGCCTCGGGTGTAGTCGCTGGTTTAGTAGCAATAACACCGGCTTGCGCATTCGTAGCCCCTTGGGCTGCGGTTGTTATTGGCTTCCTAGCCGGTGTCATCTGCTCTATCGCAGTTGGCTTGAAGTATCTATTCAACTTCGATGATTCCTTAGATGTTGTCGGCGTGCACTTAGTCGGTGGAATTTGGGGCTCGCTATCTATCGGACTCTTCGGATCAAGTGCTGTGAACAGCATTGGCCTTGATGGATTGTTCTACGGTGGGGGAATCGCACTCCTTGGTAAGCAAGCACTTGCTGTTGCCATGGTTGCCGGCTATTCATTCCTAGCTACTTTGATCATCGGTTTTGCAATTGAAAAGACCATTGGATTCCGCGTTACTAAAGAATCCGAATTAGAAGGTGTCGACTTCAACGAACATGCTGAATCTGCCTATGAAATGTCCGGATCAACTCGTGGAGGTTCCTTAATATGAAACTAGTTACTGCAATTTTGAAACCTCATAAGTTGGAAGAAGTAAAAGATGCACTCGAGGTCTTTGGTGTAAAAGGCATTACGGTTTCGCAAGCAAGTGGTTTTGGTCGCCAACGCGGTCATACCGAGGTTTACCGTGGCGCTGAGTACAAAGTTGACCTAATCGCAAAAGTTCGCATCGAAGTTCTAGTCGATGATGAAGACTCTGATTCCGTGGTCGGAGTAATCGTCAAGGCAGCTTCGACTGGCTCGATCGGTGATGGCAAGGTATGGGTTACACCTGTTGAAGATGTAGTTCGCGTGCGTACCGGTGAGCGAGGATCGGAAGCAATTTAGTCAGTTCCTAAGTTGTTAGTAAGATGAGGCTATGTTCGAGTCTCTTGGTAATCGGTTTAGCAATGCGTTTGCATCGCTGCGATCACGGGGAAAGTTATCGACTTCCGATATCGCAAATGTTTGCCAAGAGATTCGACAAGCTTTACTAGATGCCGACGTAGCTTTATCGGTAGTTGAAGGTTTTGTTAGCAAAATTGAAATTGAGGCGAAAGCTGCCTTAGTTGATCTGCAAGCGGGCTCCAATCAAGCCCAGGCAATCTTTGAAATTGTAAATCAAGCACTGATCGAATTACTTGGTAGCCAAGCACGTCGCGTTCGTTTAGCAAAAGTAGCGCCAACGGTAATCATGTTGGCTGGTTTGCAAGGTGCCGGTAAAACTACGCTGGCTGGAAAATTGGCAAAGTATTTTGCAGACCAAGGCGATACGCCAATCTTGGTTGCCTCAGATTTACAGCGCCCAAATGCCGTAACACAATTACAAGTTGTTGGTCAGAACGCTGGTATTCCAGTGTTTGCACCGCAACCAGGTAATGGCGTTGGTAATCCAGTTGAAGTTGCGCGCGAAGGTATTGCATTCGCCAAAGCAAAGTTACACAACATCGTAATCGTTGATACTGCTGGACGTCTTGGCGTTGATGAAGAGCTAATGCAAGAAGCAAAAGATATTCGTGATGCGATTTCACCCGATGAAATTCTCTTCGTAGTAGATGCCATGACTGGCCAAGATGCAGTGCGCACCGCACAAGCATTCCAAGATGGCGTTGGTTTCGATGGGGTAGTGCTGACAAAGTTAGATGGTGATGCGCGAGGCGGTGCCGCACTCTCAATCGTCACGCAAACTGGCAAACCAATTATGTTTGCATCAACTGGCGAAAAATTAGCGGACTTCGATTTATTCCATCCAGATCGCATGGCATCACGTATTTTGGGCATGGGCGATGTTGCAACACTTGCCGAACAAGCTAAGAAAGCTTTTAGTGGCGAAGATGCAACGAAGCTGGAAGAAAAGTTTGCTCGTGGCGATGACTTCACGTTAGAAGATTTCCTAGAGCAGATTTCAGCCATGTCCAAGATGGGTTCAATGGGCAAAATTTTGGGCATGTTGCCTGGCGCCGGCGCTATGAAAAAACAGATCGAAAATTTTGATGAATCTGAAATTGTGCGTACCAAAGCAATCGTGCAATCAATGACGCCAACCGAGCGCCGCGATCCGAAAGTTCTAAATGGTTCGCGCCGTGCTCGAATTGCTGCCGGAAGTGGTCGCCAAGTTTCAGAAGTGAATTCATTGGTTGAACGTTTCACTCAAGCCCAGAAGATGATGAAGGCGATGCGCAGTGGCAAAGTTCCAGCTGGAATGCCGGCTGGAATGGGCTTGCCACCAGGAGCTGCAATACCCCCGGGAACTTTTGGAGGCATGGGTGCGCCGAATAAGGGCAATCAGCCACCTAAGAAGAAGTCTCGCTCTGGAAACCCCGCTAAACGAGCGCTTGAGGAGCAGGGCTAGGCCATCTAGGCTCCCGCTCGATTTCGTATCTGAGCCTGAAACTGGCAAGATTGGCCTCCTGTGACGGGGCCCTCTATCCCCGGAACTTACCTAAGTCCAAAGCGCGTTCTTGATTAGCTTCGCACCCCGCTGAAGCAGATCCGGTACGACATACATTTACAGGAGTAATACTTACTTGGCTACAAAAATTCGTTTAATGCGCATGGGCAAAATCCGCACCCCGTTTTTCCGTATCGTTGTTACAGATGCTCGTAAAGCTCGCAACGGTCTTTCAATTGAAGAAATTGGTCGCTACGTTCCAGGACAAGAGCCATCTCTAATTCAAGTTAACTCAGAGCGCGCTCTTTAC
>JBIILF010000025.1:0-7868 GCA_044232785.1 Candidatus Planktophila sp.
GGCGCTTGCCGAAACAGCCGGGTCTGAAGTTATGGAAGGTTTGATTCAGCGACGTGATAAACCTGATCCCGCCACATATATCGGCTCTGGAAAAGTAGTTGAACTTAGACAAGTGGTTGTGGCAACCGGGGCAGATACCGTTATTTGTGACGGTGAACTTTCTCCTTCACAACTTCGACAGTTAGAAGATAAAGTAAAAGTAAAAGTAATTGATCGAACTGCGTTGATTCTCGACATCTTTGCTCAACATGCCAAGAGCAAAGAAGGCAAGGCGCAAGTAGAGCTGGCTCAGATTTCATATTTGCTACCAAGACTCCGCGGTTGGGGTGAATCACTTTCACGCCAGGTTGGTGGTCGCGCGGCAGGCGGTGCGGGTATTGGTGGCCGTGGTCCAGGTGAAACTAAAATTGAAACCGATCGTCGCCGAATCCGTGACAAGATGGCGAAATTGCGCCGAGAGATCGCCGAGATGAAAATTTCACGAGACACCAAACGACAAGAACGTCGCCGCAATAACATTCCATCAGTTGCGATCGCTGGCTATACCAATGCAGGTAAATCGTCGTTGCTAAATAAGTTAACTAATGCGGGAGTCTTAGTTGAGAACGCCTTGTTTGCAACTCTTGATCCAACGGTGCGCCAATCACATACCTCTGATGGTCGCATCTATACCTTGTCGGACACGGTTGGTTTTGTTCGCCACTTGCCTCATCAATTGATTGATGCTTTTAAATCAACGCTAGAAGAAGTATCGGGTGCAGATTTAATTGTCCACGTTGTCGATGGCTCGCACTCTGATCCGTTTGAGCAGATTCGGGCCGTACGCGAAGTGATTACTGAAATCGGTGGCGCTGAGATTCCAGAGATTATTGCGATTAATAAAGTTGATATCGCTGACCCTGAAATGGTGATGCAGATTCTGCGTACCGAACCAAATAGTTATGCCTTCTCAGTTCGTACCGGGTTTGGAATCGAAGGCTTGCTTCATGCCATTGAAAGTTCACTTCCGCGGCCAAAGATAGAAATCAATACCGTGATTCCATATGACCGCGGCGATTTAGTTAGCGCGATTCATGAACGCGGTGAAATTCTGCGCGAAGAGTATTTGCCCGAGGGAACTTCGCTGCATGCTCGTGTTGACGGGGGATTAGCCAAGGAGATCGAAGAAATCGTTCGGTAATTACTCAGAGAGCACTCATGTGACGGGAATATTTGCGACACGCCGAGGGTTCAATTAGTTAAACCAGGTGTAAGTGCGCCACTATGCGCCCGCTGGGTATTTCTAGCAGCGCTTGCCAAAGGAATTTGGCATCCGACTTAGTTTGGAAAGTAGGTGAGAGCAATGGCAACCGATTATGACACCCCCAGAAAAACCGATGAAGAGTTACATGAAGAATCGCTTGAGGAGTTAAAGGCGCAACGCGTCGATGCTCAATCCGGTCAGATTGATGTCGATGAAGCAGAAGCTGCTGAAAGCCTCGAACTACCAGGTGCTGATTTATCTGGTGAAGAACTTTCAGTTCGCGTAGTTCCTAAGCAAGTTGATGAATTTACTTGCTCACGTTGTTTCTTAGTGCATCACAGTACTCAATTAGCAAAAGGTGAAGGCGCTACAGCGGTTTGTAAGGAATGTTCCTAACCGTTAAGAATTTCGGCTAGTTCTTTATTTCGCTTTGAAGTAATTAACCAATATGGGGTTTGATCGCGGGGATCGTTGATTTCAACTTTCACTCCGGTTGATCGCCAAAATCTAAAGATTAGAAAAGAAGCTGGGTCGGCATCGCGAGTGCGAAGTCGGCCCATTTCCTTGCTATCTAGAGCAGTTACTTTGCCAATATATTTAAGTTCAATGTGCGCAGGGCCAGCTCTTAATTCATCCTCATCAACTTCAATAACTAACGTGGTTTTTAAAGCAATGAGCACGATTAGAACTGTGCAGCCCACCCATGTTATAAATGCAGGTTGATTTCCGAGCGCGGCCCAAACGGCTACGACTAACGATAAGAAGAGAAAATAGATAAAAGCTATGAGCCAGAATGGCGCGCGAATCACTTCTCTAAATCTCATAAGACCACGCTATCGTGAAATAAATAAAGTAGCCTTATGACATGAGTCGCGTTGCCAGCACCACACCGCCTGAAGGGGCCGTAATTCCTGAGCGCCATCCATTGGCCCCTGCTACCGGAACTAAAGTGCCGTCTCATTACGGTCATTGTTTTGGTTGTGGTGAATTACATCCAACAGGTTTGCATTTAGTAGCACATGTTGGTGAAGGCGCAACGATTACCGCTGAATTTACAGTTACCGAAAATCATCAAGGTGCTCCAGGCCTAGCTCACGGCGGCTTGCTCTCTCTGGCTTTCGATGAAGCGCTTGGAAAGTTGATGTGGTTACTACGTTCGCCAGCAGTAACTGCGCGCCTAGAAACTGATTTTATTCGCCCAGTTCCGCTAGGGACGACTCTTTTTATAACGGCTGAAATTACTGGCCAAGTTAATCGCAAAGTTTATTCAGCAGCCGTTGGGCGCTTAGGATCCCCAGATGGTGAAATCGCAGTACGTGCTGCAGCGTTATTTGTAATTGTGCCGATGTCGCATTTCTTAACTAAGGCTCCTGAAGGTTTCTTAAAAGAAGTTGCTAAAAATCCTGAGCTGCTTGCCTTTGTTGATCCAGAGTTTGAGATTAATCCATGAGTAATCTGCAAGTATTAATCAAACGCTTAGACCCAGGTGTGCCGCTACCTAAGTACTCCAAAGGTGGCGATGCTGGCGCCGATATCGTGACCCGAATTGATTTGACTCTCGAACCAGGTGAGCGCGCTCTTGCGCCAACTGGAATCGCTATTGCGCTACCTAATGGTTATGCCGCATTTGCGCATCCGCGTTCTGGTTTAGCAATAAAGCACGGAGTCTCGATGGTTAACACACCAGGCACAATTGATGCTGGTTTCCGTGGTGAGCTACAAGTAATTCTGATTAATCTAGATCCGCGTGAGAGTATTTCTTTTAAACGTGGCGATCGAATCGCGCAATTAGTTTTCCAAAAAGTCGAACATGCTGATTTCGTTGAAGTTCAAGAGTTACCTGGTTCAGGTCGCTCTGATGGTGGCTTTGGCTCTACTGGATTAGCATAAAGATGAGCGATCAAAAGAAAGTAATTGATGCACTTGGTGGCAAAAAAGGTCTGCTTGATTCTGGGTTACCTGCACTGGTATTTCTAATTGTTTTCAACATCGGCAAGGATCTACAGAAAGCCGCAACTGCTGCCGTCGTAACAGCGTTAGTTCTGGCGATCTTGCGATTGGCGAAAAAAGATACGTTGCAGCACGTGATTTCTGGGTTAATTGGTGTCGTTTTCTGTGCATTCCTGGCGCGTAAAACTGGCTCGGCCGTTGATTACTATCTGCCGGGTTTAATTATTAATGTTATTTACGGTTCGGTTTATTTAATTGCCAACTTAGTCGGGCTACCAATACTTGGGCTAGTGCTTGGCCCGATTCTGGGCGAGAACTTACATTGGCGCAAAGTCGCAGAACGTAAGCGTGCCTACATCAGGGCGGGCTGGCTTTGGGTTGCGCTCTTTGCTTCGCGCTTAATCGTGCAATACCCGTTATATAAAACTGGCAATCTAACTGCGCTGGGTACTGCGCGACTTGCCATGGGTTATCCGCTTTTTGCAGCTGTTGCTTGGGGTTCTTGGTTAATTATTAAGAAAGTACCAGCGGCGATTCCGCCTGAAAAACTGCCGGATTAATTAGCAATAAAACATTGCTTGAGCAGATCTTCTGCTTCAGCAGTTGCGACAAATAGCAGTTCATCGCCGGCAGTAAATACTTCATGTGACTTAGGTGTAATAACTCGGCCATCACGAACGATTGCAGCTAGAGCTGAATTCTCTGGCAGCGTGATCTCTTCTACGGTTTGGCCTAGGCAAGATGAGTTATCCGGAAGTGTGAGCTCAACTAAGTTAGCTTGACCTTTTCGGAAAGAGAATAGGCGCACTACATCGCCAACACTTACCGCTTCTTCAACTAGAGCCGAAATAATTCTTGGGGTTGATACTGCAACATCAACGCCCCATGAAGAGTCAAACATCCATTCATTCTTTGGGTGATTAATGCGAGCAACCACACGTGGCACACCGTATTCAGTCTTACCTAAAAGCGATGCCACTAAATTAACTTTGTCATCACCGGTTGCGGCTACTAAAACTTGGCAAGTGTCGAGTTTTGCTTTGTCTAGCGAAGTAATTTCGCAGGCATCGGCTAATAGCCACTCAGCATCTGGCACGCTATCCATCTTTAGCGACTTTGGATCACGGTCAATTAAAAGAACTTGGTGGCCATTATCTAGAAGTTCGCGTGCGATAGCGCGACCTACATTGCCGGCTCCGGCGATTGCAATTCTCACGTTATGACTCCTCGGGGGATTTAGCCATGGCTGCTTCGACTGCAGCAAGTTTGCCTTCTTCAACGATTACATGGACTAAATCGCCTTCTTGCAAAACCGTGTGCTCATCAGGAATTAAGCCTTCGCCTAAGCGAGTAATGAAGGCGACACGTGCGGTAGTCACATTTTCAATGCGCAAAACAGGGGAGCCGTACCACTCAGCGGCTGGGTGCACTTCGCTCAAACTGATAGTGCCAGTTGCGTCGCGCCATTCGGAGCGAGAACCTTCAGGCATTAGACGACGGGAAATTTGATCGGTTGCCCAAACTACGGTGGCAACTGTTGGAATACCTAAGCGTTGGTAAATTTCAGCGCGCCCGGAATCGTAGATACGGGCAACTACATTTGAAACTCCGAAAACTTCGCGAGCAACTCGGGCGGCAATAATGTTTGAGTTATCGCCATTGCTTACAGCGGCGAATGCAGATGCAGTTTCAATTCCAGCTTCGACCAAGGTATCGCGATCAAAGCCAACTCCTGTGACGGTGCGACCCTTAAAGTCAGGCCCCAGTCTGCGGAAAGCTTCGCGAGATTGGTCAATTATTGCGACGGAATGGCCAGCGGCCTCAAGTTCGGCTGCCAAGGAAGATCCGACTCGACCGCAACCCATGATTACTACATGCACAAGGATCAACCTACCACCCTTAGGCTTACCAATTATGGAAACTGAGCGTACCGAATCAAAAAAGAGGGCGTTCCGGGTGGGCGAAAAGTTCACGGCCACCATTGAAAAAGTGGCCCACGGTGGCCATTTCATTGCCCGGCACGAAGGGGCGGTCTTCTTTATTCGCCATGGAATCCCAGGCGAAAAAGTAGTTGTCGAAGTTACCAGTACTGGTAAGTCGTTTAATCGCGGCGATGTTTTTGAAGTTATTGAAGCATCTTCAGATCGAGTTAAAGCGCCTTGTAGTTACGCCCACCGACTGGGATGTGGCGGCTGCGATTTCCAGCACATTGATATCACTCGGCAACGTGGCTTAAAGAGTGAAGTTATCACTGAACAATTCGCCCGGATCGCGAAGATGGAATTAAAAGTGGCGGTTGAAGAAGTTTCAGATCCACTGCACTGGCGAACCCGAGCAATTCTAAATGTTGATAGCTCTGGTAAAGCGGGCTTCTTCGGTTCACGTAGCCATAATTCAATCCAGATTGCAGATTGTTTAACTTGTGTACCAGAATTGAAATTAGCCGAGACCACCGCGCGCACTTGGCAACCAGATACAAAACTAGAAGTAAGTGCAAACAAATCTGGTGATCGAATCATTGCCGGCACTTCAGTAATTGAGGGCCCAAATCATCTAGTTGAAGTGGTCGGTGAAAAAACTTTCCAGGTCAGTCACTCTTCATTCTGGCAAAGTCATAAATTTGCTCCAACAATTTTGACCGATGCAGTCATGCAATTTGCCGAATTACAAAAAGGCGATCAAGTATTAGATCTCTACGGGGGAGTTGGCTTATTTACAGCAGCTGCGTTGTCGGCCGTTGGCGCTGAAGGCCGAGTCGATCTAGTTGAAGCTAGCTCAAGTGCAATTGGTGATGCCAAAATTAATTTTGAAAATGTGCCAAATGTAAATATCTATCTTGGTGATGTAGCGAAGATAATGCCACGTATCGGTTCAACTGATGTAGTCATTCTCGATCCACCCCGTGATGGTGCTGGCCAGTTAGTTTTGCAACAAATCTCTGCGCTAAGTCCAAAGCGAATTGTTTATGTGGCATGTGACCCAGCCGCGCTGGCACGCGATTGCGCATTTGCCGAAGCCCTTGGTTGGCAGTTATCTAAAGTGCGCGCTTTCGATCTATTTCCGATGACTCACCACATCGAGATGGTTGCGTTATTTACCCGGTCTGCGATAGATTAGGAAAGTATCTCGACATCAAGATACTTTTTAGGAGACGCCAGTGAGCAAGAATTCCTTCCAAGCCCAAACTTCACTCGAAGTTGCTGGCCAGAGCTATCAGATCTTCGATATTACGAAGTTACCTGAAGCAGCATCACTGCCATTTAGCTTGAAGATATTGCTTGAGAATTTATTGCGCACCGAAGATGGCGCAAATATCACGGCCGAACAAATTAAGTCATTGGCTAACTGGGATCCAGCAGTCGAACCAGATACTGAAATTCAATTCACACCAGCCCGCGTTGTAATGCAGGACTTCACAGGCGTTCCTTGCATCGTGGACTTAGCGACAATGCGCGAAGCGATTGTTGAATTAGGGGGAGATCCCGCAAAAGTAAATCCATTGGCGCCAGCTGAGTTAGTGATTGACCACTCAGTAATTGCAGATCTTTTCGGAAGCAAAGATTCTCTTGTTCAAAATATGGATATTGAATATCAACGTAATCAAGAACGTTATCGCTTCTTGCGTTGGGGCCAAGGCGCCTTTGATGAATTTAAAGTTGTACCACCTGGCACCGGAATTGTGCACCAAGTAAATATTGAATTCTTAGCTCGTGTTGTCATGACTCGTAAAGTTAATGGCGAACTTCGCGCATATCCAGATACGGTAGTTGGTACCGATTCACACACCACGATGGTTAATGGTTTGGGCGTTCTTGGCTGGGGCGTTGGCGGAATTGAAGCCGAAGCTGCACTCTTAGGCCAACCAGTTTCGATGTTAATTCCTCGCGTAGTCGGATTCAAGTTAAATGGAAAATTACCAGTCGGAACTACTGCAACTGATTTAGCGCTAACGATCACGGAAATGCTTCGTAAGCACGGAGTTGTCGGAAAATTTGTCGAGTTCTATGGCCCAGGTGTGGTCGCTGTACCAATGGCTAATCGCGCAACAATCGGAAACATGAGTCCGGAATATGGTTCCACAGTTGCGATTTTCCCAATTGATGATGAGACGCTGAAATACCTACGTCTGACTGGTCGCAGCGATGATCAGATCGCACTGGTTGAAAGTTATGCCAAGAAGCAAGGTCTATGGCATGACCCAGCAATTGAGCCACGTTTCTCTGAACATATCGAGTTAGACCTATCAACAATTGTGCCTTCGATTGCCGGCCCTAAGCGCCCACAAGATCGCATTGCTCTGAGTGGCTCAAAGGCCGCACTTGCCAAGTCGCTACCTGGCTATTTAAGTGATAAAACAAGTACTAATCCAATTGCAATTAAAGTTGGCGCCACTGATACCACGATCAAAAATGGTGATGTCGTTATCGCATCGATTACATCGTGTACTAACACTTCAAATCCATCGGTAATGATTGGTGCTGCATTGCTCGCCAAGAAGGCCGTTGAAAAGGGTCTGAAGTCCAAGCCATGGGTAAAAACTACTTTGGCACCCGGATCAAAGGTAGTAACTGATTACTATGACAAAGCAGGCCTAACTAAGTACATGGAAGATCTTGGTTTTAACTTGGTTGGTTATGGCTGCGTAACTTGTATAGGTAACTCTGGCCCACTTCCA
>JBIILF010000026.1:0-7844 GCA_044232785.1 Candidatus Planktophila sp.
ACAGCTGCCGCAAATCTTTTGGTAAACGAGTCAGGTGTGAGATGGCTTGGGGGAGTATTGATTAAGTCACGAACCAATTTGGTGTATTCGCCAATAATTACTGCGCGCTTTACGGCAGCTTTAGCTTCTGCGGAATTAGCTAACTTAGTTTGAACTGTTGCACCTGCTAGCGGTGCTTTGCGCTCTGCTTTGGAAGAGCCACGAAATTCATCAAAGGCATATGCGCCAAGAGTTACACCTTCGGCAATAGCTGCGAGTTGCTCAAGATTTGTAGTTGGCATAGCAAAAGCCGCGCTTTTCTCACCAGCAAGAGCGCGAGAAGCAGCACCAGCTGCGCGACGCAATACTTCATGCGGATATTCTTTTTTCGCTTCGCCTAAACCAGTAAATATCAGTAGGCGAGTAGTCGAACCTGGCAATTTTGTAATTTCATTGGCGGCACCTGTTGCACCTAAGTCTTTAAGCGCCGAAAGGAGTGATTTTTCATCAAGTGAAACCGAACCAGATTCGATCTTTAAGGTATCTGCCTTTGCTCCTTTAGCTAAGCCGACGACCAAAATATCATCAGAAACTAAAGCATCGGATAGACGGATCGTTTTCATGGCTCTCCTAATTTATGCGTTCACTTGAACTTGGCTGAGTCTAAAGCAGGAATACCAGAATATGTAGCGATAGATTGTGCGCCATGAAGCAATCTCCGATACATGAGCGCCATTTAGCCCGTAATGCCAAGATGGCTGATTTTGGTGGCTGGTTAATGCCGATTGAATATCCCGGCGGCGGCGTTCTGGCTGAGCACACAGCAGTGCGAGAACGGGTCGGGCTCTTCGATGTATCTCACCTCGGTAAAGCTTCGGTAGTCGGTGCGGGTTCTCTGGATTTCTTAAATAGCATGTTGACTAACGACTTAACGAAGATTGTCGACGGCGCAGCTCAATATTCAATGTTGTGCAATTCTGAAGGTGGCGTAATCGATGACTTAATTGTTTATCGCAATAGCGATTCAGACTTCTTTATTGTGCCCAATGCATCAAACACTTCTTCAGTAGTCGCAGATTTACAAGTTAATGCACCTGCCGGAATAGCAGTGACTAATCTGCATAAAGAATATGGTGTAATCGCGATACAAGGCCCGTTAGCTGCAAAAGTACTTTCACATTTTGGATTGCAGATCGAAATTGATTACATGGCATTTACTTACGTTTCAATCGCTGGCTGCGACGTCATTGTTTGTCGTACCGGCTATACCGGCGAATATGGATACGAAGTTCTTCCGAAATGGGATCAAGCACTTATTGTTTGGGATGCGCTAGCTGCTGAGGTTGAAGGAAGCGGTGGTTTAGTTTGCGGACTCGGAGCACGAGACACGCTGCGCACCGAAATGGGTTACCCGCTACATGGCCACGAACTTTCGTTAGAGATTTCACCAGTAATGGCTAGTGCCAGTTGGGCAGTCGGTTGGAGTAAAGCAAAATTCCAAGGCAGCGACATTCTCCAAGCACAAAAACTCAATGGCGTTGCTAGGCGATTAGTCGCCCTAAAATCACTTGACCGCGGAATCCCGCGAGCAGGCATGGATGTGCTGCATGACGGCGTTGTCGTGGGAACAGTCACTAGCGGGACATTTTCGCCAAGCCTGAAAGTCGGAATCGCCCTAGCTTTAGTAGATTCTGAATTTAAAGTCGGGCAAGCACTAAATCTCGATGTTCGTGGGCGCACTTCAAATGTGGAGATTGTTAAGTTACCGTTTATGGCATCGCACGTTCGCTAGAAATAATCCAAAAGGGAGAAACGAAATGGAATACCGTCGCTTAGGTAATACCGGAATGTATGTTTCTGAAATCGCATACGGAAACTGGATTACCCACGGAAACCAAGTCGAAGCCACCGCTGCCAATGCATGCGTGAAGGCTGCACTAGAAATCGGCATCACGACTTTCGATACTGCTGATGTTTACGCGGGTACCAAAGCAGAGACGATTTTAGGCAGAGCTCTTAAAGGCGTAAAGCGTGAATCTTATGAACTATTTACCAAGGTTTATTTCCCCACCGGTGAAGGTAAGAATGATCGCGGACTTTCACGTAAGCACATTATTGAATCCTGTAATGCTTCGTTAAAGCGTCTGCAAACAGATCACATCGATCTTTATCAAGCACATCGCTTTGATTATGAAACTCCACTTGAGGAAACTCTCAGTGCATTTGATGATCTAATCCGCCAAGGCAAAGTTCATTACATCGGGGTTTCAAATTGGAAGCACACCGAGATTCAAGATGCCTTGAAGATTCAAGATGATAAAGGTTATAACCGCATCGTCTCTAACCAACCTTCTTATTCTGCGATCTATCGCGTTATCGAAGCAAAAGTTGTTCCACTCTGCCAGAAAGAGGGCATCAGTCAGATTGTTTACTCACCATTGGCTCAAGGAGTACTAACCGGAAAATACTTGCCAGGCAAGAAGATTCCGACAGATTCACGCGGTGCCAATAAGAATAATAATGGTGAGTGGATGCAAGGCATGATGAACGATGAATTCTTAGGTCATGTAGCTAAGTTGCAACCCATTGCCGATGCGCATGGAATCACAATGTCACAACTGGCATTGGCTTGGATTCTTAACAATCCAAATGTGGCAAGTGCGATCATGGGCGCAACTAAGCCAAAGCAAGTTACCGAAAACGCTAAAGGCAGCGGAATTAAATTAGAAGCCTCAGTTATAAAAGAGATCAACAGAGCGCTTGCCCCAATTGTGAAAGATGATCCAAACGATATGGGCAGCCCTAAACCGCGGGCTTAATTACTTCTTTTTTTGAAAGGCAGCTGCTGGCTTAGGTGCGCGCAAACGTCGCATCTGAGTTGAGCGCAACCAGCCATACATTCCTAGACCCTTGGTATTGGCATCTGGGAATTTAGTCGCAATCTGCTTCTTTAGTTTGCGACTTAAGAAGAAACCATCGACTACGGCATAAAGTAAAACTGTGTACATCAAAATGATGGCAATTACATTTACCGTCATATTTGGTACGACTGAGAAAAGCAGCACCACAAAAATGATTGGCATAAAGAATTCGCCAACTGATCTACGAGCATCTACTTCGTCTCGAACAAATCGACGTACCGGGCCACGGTCACGAATTGGTAGCGCATTCTCATCGCCGCGCATATAGGCCTCGCGTGCGGCAATACGGCGTTCGCGCGCTAAAGCTTTGTCACGCTTCTTATTTTCTTTACCCACAACTGGAGCAAGGGTAGAAACTTTGCGCTTTGATTCAGCATCTTTACGAGAAGGAGTTGGACGGCCCTTTTTTGCAGCTTCTTCAGTCATGGCGAAACTATAGAGCCAGCATCCGCTCAAGTGCGAGTTTGGAGTATTTCCGCACCTCTTCGGCGACGGTGATTTGATTAACAACGCGGCCTTCAACGAGAGATTCCATCGCCCATACGAGGTGCGGCAGGTCAATGCGGTTCATGGTTGAGCAGTAGCAGACGGTCTTGTCGAGAAAAACAATCTCTTTGTCCGGCATGGTCCGAGATAGCCGCTGAACTAGGTTGAGTTCGGTGCCGATCGCCCACTTCGACCCAGTTGGCGAATTAGCAACTGTCTGAATTATCTTCTCAGTTGATCCGACAACGTCGGCGATAGAGACAACTTCATGTTGGCACTCTGGATGAACTAAGACTTGAACACCTGGAACTCGCTCGCGGACATCGGCCACATTTTGTGCAGTGAAACGACCATGCACTGAGCAATGACCGCGCCATAAAATTACTTTGGCTGCTTTGAGTTCGACCTCAGTTAAGCCGCCCATAGGTTTCCAGGGATTCCAAATTACGCAATCACTCAGTGATAAACCCATCGCGAGGACTGCGGTGTTGCGACCTAAATGTTGATCGGGCAAGAAGAGGATTTTTTCACCTTGGGTAAATGCCCATTCCATTGCGTTCTTAGCATTTGAAGAGGTGCAGATTGTTCCGCCATTTTTACCAGTAAAACTTTTAATAGCAGCCGAAGAATTCATATAGGTCACTGGAATTGTTTTGTTTGCTATTCCAATTGAACTTAGTTGGTTCCAGCAATCATCAACTTGATTTGCCGCCGCCATATCAGCCATCGAACAACCGGCCGCCAAATCAGGCAGGATTACTTTTTGGTTATCGTTCGTTAAAACATCAGCACTTTCGGCCATGAAATGAACGCCACAAAAAATTATGTATTCAGCTTGCGGATTCTCGGCTGCTGCTTGGGCCAACTTGAACGAGTCACCAGTGATGTCGGCGAATTCAATAACTTCATCACGTTGATAGTGATGACCAAGAATCATTACCTTCGAACCTAAAGCGGCACGGGCAGCATGTGCCCGTTCGACCAAATCTTTATCGCTGGCAGCCGGTAGTTCGCCCGCACAGGAAACACCGCGTTCGCTAGTTAGATCGCGTTCGCGCCCCATTAACAGCAGGTCGGTAAGTGCCATGGCGACATTCTCTCCAATTTTGCGCCTTCTGTCGCATTTGGAGTACATGATTGGCGGAGTCATCGCTAGTATTGAGCCCTGTTAGTAGATCTTTTAGGGGAGAGCAATGACTACCGAAGCCGTAGATACCAAGACAACCAGCATCACTTTGAGCGATGTCGCAGCCAGCAAGGTAGCGGCGCTTTTGGCTCAAGAAGGTCGCGACGATCTCTGTCTTCGTGTTGCTGTTCAGCCTGGTGGTTGTTCAGGCCTTAAGTATCAGCTCTACTTCGACGACCGCAATCAAGATGGCGACATTGTTCGCGAATTTGGTTCGGTAAAAGTTGTCATCGACAAGATGAGTGATCCATACCTAATGGGCGCAACAATTGATTTCGTGGACACTATCGAGAAGCAAGGTTTCACTATCGATAATCCAAACGCATCAGGCTCATGTGCCTGTGGCGATTCATTTAATTAATTCTTAACGAGTTTAACTTAATGAAAATTGGTGTTGCAGGCTCTGTCGGCCTGGACCATTTAATGACTTTTCCGGGAAAGTTCACCGACTCGCTAGTTGCTGGTTCCCTCGAGAAAGTATCGCTCTCATTTTTAGTTGATGGCTTGGAAGTTCGACGTGGGGGATGTGCAGCAAATATTGTTTATGGAATGGGCGTACTTGGTTTAAATCCGGTTTTGATTGCTGCAGTTGGCAAAGACTGGGCTGATTACGATGCTTGGTTGAGTCGTCACGGCGTAGATACCTCCCATGTTCTGATATCAACCACTCAATTCACGGCGCACTTCATGGTGACAACTGATACCGAGTTAAATCAGATTGCTTCCTTCTTTCCTGGCGCAATGTCTGAAGCACGAAATATTGAGCTCGCACCAATCATGGCGAAAACTGGTCGATTCGACATCGTGGTGATTTCACCTGATGATCCGGAAGCCATGTTGCGCCACTCTGAAGTTTGCCGTTCTGAGGCAATCGCTTTCGCTGCAGATCCCTCACAACAAATGGCTCGTATGAGCGGTGATGAAATTCGCCAATTAATCACTGGCGCAAAATACTTATTCCTAAATGAATACGAGTTAGCGCTAGCCATGCAAAAGACTGGCTGGAGCGATGCTGAGATCCTCGATCTAGTTGAGTATCGCGTCGTAACGCTTGGTTCTAAGGGCGCAAAAGTTGAATCAAAGAACGGCGAATTTGTCCAAGTAGGAGTTCCAAAAGAGAGAGCGAAAATTGATCCAACCGGAGTTGGTGACTCATTTAGATCTGGCTTTATTGCAGGTCTTGCTTGGGGTTTAAGTCACGAACGTTGCGCCCAACTAGGTTCAATGATTGCTACTTATGTAATTGAGACTACCGGCACCCAGGAATATAGATTCACTAAAGACGAGTTTGTAGCAAGATTTTCTGAAGCTTACGGATTTGATGCAGCTAGCGAGATTTCCGCACAACTGCAGTAATCGCCGCGATTAAATCTTTAACTTCAACATCAGAAACACCATGGTGAAGTGTGATTCTTAGATTGCCTTCACTCTTCATTCCCAGTGCGGTCAGAACGTGACTTGGTTGCATTTGCGCAGCAGTACAAGCAGATCCTGAATCCAGCACAAATCCAAGCTCATTTAATTGGCGAAGCAGATCTTCACCTACACAGCCCTCGGCGACAAATGCGATTGTCTGCGCTAATGAATTAGCGGTAGTTCCAGCGAAAGTTATGCCAATTTCTGCCGAACTTAGTGCAGCGCGGATCTCTTGATTTAATTTCAGTAACCTCATCTGTTCGAGCTGTTCTTCGGCTAGCCAAGCATCAAGTGCGACCGCGCTAGCTAGTAAAAGTGGAAGTGATGATGATTCAGGTGTTCGTCTAATTCCTAGATTAGGCAATGGGTTTTTCCAAATTATTGAATTTCTAATTGCCAAGATTCCGATACCCGCCGGACCTTGCCAACTGGTGGCATCGAAAATCGCGCTATCCCATCGTTTGGGTAATGGCAGATTTGGAGCAGCTGTGTAATCAAGTGCGATGTAGGTCGGATTCATTTCTTCAATAATCGAATCAACTTGCTGAGTGATACCACTCTCAATATTTGCCCCTTGGATTGCCAGAACGCTCTCACCTGATTCGCTGGCTAAAGATCTACTCTCGACCTGAATCTGCCCAAAACTATCAACTTCTAAAATTTGTGTAGCGCCACCGCTATTTTGATGGGCCATCCCAACTGCAAAAACACTTTTTCGATCAACTGTTGAGTGGTACAAGATCCGAGATGGATTTAGCAGGCCGGAGATGGCTAAATGTTGGCCTAGGCGCGGCTCGCCAATGATTTCAATTTCACTGGGTGAGAGATTTAAGTTTTTCGCAATCGATTCGGTAGCTTCATTTCGCAAGATTGCGGTTCTGGCTGAGTGATCCCCAATCTTTCCGGGATCTGCCCAGCCCTGGCCAAATGCATCGACTAGCACCGAGTTCGCGGCAGGGTGGAGAGGGGATTGGCTTGTGTAATTTCCTGTGACCCGAACCACGCCTCGAAGGTTACTCCTGACCGAAGCCAACGTCTAAATGGGCGACTATCCTTACGCTATGAAATTGAAGAATTCACGCCGAGCTACCATGCTTTTGGCGCCGGGCATTTTTTTGCTTTCTGGCTGTGCAAAAGATTCTGGTGCTGGATTCCCGACTGATGCTTCCAGTGTTAATGACATTTCTAGTCCACTTTGGACGGGGTCTTGGATCGCAGCAGCCGTTGTTGGAGTCTTTACGGCGATCTTGATTATTTGGCCCGCTATTTTTCATCGAGCACCAAAAAATGGTCCAGAGTTTCCAAAGCAAACTCAGTACAACGTTCCGGTCGAAGTTGCTTACACAATTATCCCATTTATTATTGTGGCAGTACTTTTCTATTACACGGCAGTCAAAGAGAATGAAATTGTTAAACCGACCGCCAACGTGCAACATGAAATTGTCGTAAATGGATTTCAATGGTCTTGGCAATTTACTTACCTCGACGCAGGCAAAAATGTTGCAGTTACCGGAACTCCTGATAAGCCACCAGTTCTCGTGGTTCCGCAAGGCGAGCGAGTTCGTTACACGATCGAGTCAAACGATGTGGTTCATGGTTTCTGGATTCCAGCTTTCATGATTCAGATTCAGAATTTGCCAGGAGTAACTAATCATCTTGAGTTCACTGCGAACAAGTTGGGTGATTTTCCAGGACGTTGCAACATTCTCTGCGGGCGAAATCACTCCCAGATGCTATTTACGGTTCGAGTTGTAACACCGGCCGAGTATGAATCTTATATTGCTAATTTGAAACTTGAAGTCGAGAAGGCGAGCCAAGCATGACCACATACGCTCAACGCACAGTTGATGAGACCT
>JBIILF010000027.1:0-7825 GCA_044232785.1 Candidatus Planktophila sp.
ACGAAAGATGCGTATTAATGATTACTGTGCCATCTTCGAGATAAGCAGCAAGTGCGTTGCGTGCGTGATCTTTTACCCAATATTTCTTAGTCACGCCATCAGATGTATATGGCAACCACCAGCCCATGAAAGCTTTAGAAAGTTCTTTCCGTTCCCATTTAAGTACTGGCAACTTGGAAATAATACTGATGCCATAACCAGGTTGTGACGAAGGTGTTGATTTAGTTATCAAGTTTGGGAAATCTGAACTTTGTGATTGCGGCCAATCCAGCCACTGTTCGTCCTTACGCCAAACACTGGGAGCAAATGCCCAATGCTCGGCGCCAATTAATTGAGCGAAATCTTTCGTTTGTTCTTCAAGATTACTGCGCTCATTTAGGTGATCAACTTCTTGCAGAATCAGCACATCGCAATTGAAAGCTTCAACAGTCCGCTTTATTTCAGCAGTGCGATCTACCTCAGTTCCAGCAGCATAAACCTCGCCGTGCTGAATGTTCCAAGAAGTGATCTTCATGGATACAGTCTAATTACTTTGGATAAGTAAACGGTGTCCAAGCAGGGCCAAGTTCTTGGTAATGGCTGTTTATGTCGCCGTATAGATCATCGATATTTACCACTTTTTCAGCGTGTAAATCAGCAATAACTAAGTTATAGCCGCCTTTAGGAATGTTCACATCCCCGCTAACTAAGAAGATGAATTCTTTAGCATCTTCATAAGGGTATGAATCCGATGAATCCCAAGTGTCATTATTGAAGAAGAGATCTTGCGACGGACTGCCATCGTAATAGCCCCAGCGAATTCCATCGTGGCGAGAATCTTGCACTCGGGTGAATAGGAATCGCTCGTTATCAACTCCGATTGGGTAATAAGAACTCTCGCCATCAATACCTGGATCCATAACTGTTTCGCTAGTTGCTGTTTTTAAGAATATTTTGCCCTGTCGCTCAAAGAGTAAGTCGGTGCCATTGGTTCGGTAATAAGGCATTGATGATGTGGCTTCGCCAATGCTTAAGTAAGTTTTAGTTCCACCAGTGCTGGCGACTGTTGCGAGAATGCCATCTTCTTTGTAAACAATAGTTTTTCCATCGGGTGAAAATTTTGGATCTTCATCGCGCTTGTTATTTGGCCCAGTTAAATTTATTGGGTCACTCCATTGCGTGCCTTCCCAATGTGAGATGAAAACATCCCAGTCATACTGTGCTTCGCCATCAATATCTGGCAATCCAGCTGCCGAACCCATAAAAGTTAAATCTTGACCATTGCTACTAACGTGCGCGTTGATTGGAGATATGACAGTTGTCCAATTTTCATTGATCTGATTGAAGGCGCCGGATTTAAGGTCAAGGCTCCACATGGTTGCATCCCAAGATGCGTAATCCGAATAGCGGTGAAAGATTAAGGTTCCGCTCAATTTATGAATATCGCCCTTTATCGGTTTGACCATATATATAGTGCTGGTGACTAGAGCTGCAACCAAAAACGCAGTGAAAACCCGAGCTAGACCGCTTACTCGCGCTGAACGCGCCATCTCATCCCCAAATCGTTATAGAAATCGTTATCAAATTAGCCCTTGAAACTATTGACCCTGGCGATTGTATCTGTAAGGTTACCTAACACAAAGAGGTAGGTTTCATAACACAGCGTGGCAAGGGCCAAGCGTGGATCTACCAAATGATAGGAGAAATAATGCAAAAGAAACGTTTGTTCGCTTCTTTCGCAGTCACGGCGCTAGTAGCTGGCAGCCTCGTTGCCGCTTCAAGTGTTGCGACGGCGGCAACTCGAACAGTCACAATCTGGTCACCATATAAAGGCGCGAATCTAAATTTGTGGAATACGGCAATCAAGCGCGTTGAAGCAGCTAACCCAGGTCTCACAATCGAATCTGTTGGAAGCATTGATATGTCTAAATCCATTGCAGCAATTAACGCTGGCAATGGCCCTGATATCTCTGTTTCAAATGGAAATGGAAATCTAGGCTGGTTCTGCGGCACTGGTGCTTGGCAGAGACTCAATTCATTGATGGTTGGCAAGAATGGCCTCGATGTTAAGAAGACTTTCACACCTTCAGCAGTCGCATCATCAATTTCAAATGGCAATCGTTGTGCCCTGCCTCTGTACTCTGAGATCTTTGCCTTTTACTGGAACAAGGACGCTCTAGCTAAAGCCGGCTACACAACACCACCAAAGACATCTACAGAACTTCTTGCATATTCAAAGAAGCTAACAACATTTAACGCAGATGGAAGCATCAAGGTTGCTGGCTTCTTGCCATGGGCTGGTTACTACGGATTCGGTATGGATTCAATGTGGCTGGCTCAAATGTTCGGTGCTCGTTGGTATAACGCAGATAGTTCTGCCGGATTCACCAAGGACACACGTTGGGCTAAAGCTTTCGACTGGCAGAAGAATTTCATCGCAACTGTTTACGGTGATGGAGACTTCGAAAAGGGTAGCAAGTTAGTGACTAAATTCGTTGCAGCTAAGGGCGGTGAATGGGGCACAGACCACGACTTTATGACAGGCCGCGTTGCCATGAAGTGGGATGCAAACTGGATGGCACCAATGTTCTGCACTGGTGATGACTGGACCATGGCTGAAAAGTGCACATCAAAGGTTAACTTTGGTATTACAGGTTTCCCTGTATCGCCAGATAATTTAGGTGCATATGGTTCAGGCGTTGTTGGTCAAGCACAAATGGGTATCTCAAAGGGTTCAGATAACCTTCGTGATGCCTGGACAGTTATGAAGGCTCTCGCAACTGACACTAAGCTCGCTTCAGCTTGGGATGCCGCCAATGGCTCGCCATCATCACTTCTTGCTAAGGCAGCGCGCCCAGAAAATCAACCAACTTGGTATCTACCAATCTATGATGTTGCAAATAACCCAAAGTCTGCTTATCACATTCTAAAAAATACTGGTCATCACCTTGAAGAAGCTCTTTTACAGAACTTGATGGCTTCTTGGCAAGCTGGCGACACAGCAAACATCAAGAATGCACTATCTGACTTAGCCCAAGAAGTTAACCAGATCATCGCGAGAAATAACTAAATAGCAAATGCAATTAACAAAAGCAGTGGCATCCCTCTCTCCGCGAAAGCGGGGAGAGGGTGCTCTTGCCCCTGCCCGTAAAAAGCTAAAGGTTCCGTACCTTTTTATCTTCTTATGTATGTCGCCTTGGATTTTTGGAATAATTATCTTTACCGCTTATCCAATGATTGCCAGTTTTTATCAAGCTTTCACTAAGTTCAATTTAATTGATAAGCCAGAGTGGGTAGGCTTAGAGAACTTCCACCGTATGTTCTTCGAGGACTCCGACTTCTGGTTAGCTCTTAAGAACACAGTGTGGATCGCTGCAATAAGTATTCCGTTGCGTATTGTTTTTGCAATGTTTACGGCTTGGGTGTTAACCAAGCCAAGTCGTGGTAGCAGCATCTATCGCACAATTTTCTTCTTGCCATCAATGGTGCCTACCGTTGCTGCATCGATGGTCTTTACCTATATTTTCAACCCAGCTTACGGTCCAATTAACCGTGGCCTGGAAGCAATTGGCATTGATGAACCACCATTTTGGTTCATGGATCCGAAGTGGTCTAAATGGGGTTTGATTCTGCTTGGGCTTTGGGGAATCGGCGACACCATGATTATTTATCTGGCCGGTCTATTAGATGTTCCTAAATCCCTTTACGAAGCGGCCAGCCTAGAAGGCGCTACACAATGGCAATCATTTAGATATGTAACTCTGCCAATGATGACTCCGGTTATCTTTTTCTCTTTTGTAACTGGTGTTATTGGCAGTTTCCAGTACTTCACGCAGGCATATGTGGCAGCTGGCCAAGTAAACGACTATTCACATGCGATGTATTTCTATGCCAGTCATATTTATTACACAGCCTTCCGCGCCTACGAAATGGGATATGCCTCGGCTTTGGCTTGGGTACTGCTAGTAATTACTTTGGTTTGCACGCTCATAATTCTTAAAACTCAGAAACGATGGGTTCACTATCCGAACGGATCATTATTCAAATGAGCAACGTACTTAGTCATTTATCAGATGAGAAGATCGCTGAAATCGAGCTTCACTCGATAGCTTCCCGCCGCAAAAAGAAGTGGCATGATTTCTTGGAAATGGTTAGTAACCATACCCTGCTGATCGTTTTATCGACTATTTTTATTATGCCGCTTTATTTAGTGATCGTAATTTCGCTAATGAACAAGGGTCAGGCCGAAACACGCTCGATTTGGCCATCACCATTTATGTGGCATAACTACGTAGAGATATTTACAGCAGTGCCATTCTTAAAATGGACGCTAAATACGCTATTCGTATCAGTAATGGGCACTATTGGTGTGGTTGTATCTAGCGTTCCACCTGCTTATGTGCTTTCACGTCTGCAATGGCGGGGCCGTAATACAACATTTGTAATTATTTTGGGAACCATGATGTTGCCCGGTCAAGTAACCATGATTCCGGTTTACATTATTTTCTCAAGACTGCACTGGATTCCATCATTCTTGCCTTTGATTGTGCCTACCTTCTTCTCGAGTGCATTCTCGATATTTTTGTTGCGTCAGTTCTTCACCAGTATTCCGGATGAGATTTCTGATGCTGCCCGAATAGATGGCTGTAGTGAATTCAAATTAATGATGCGCATCGTGGTTCCCCTAGCCAAGCCAGCTATTGCCGCAATCGCGCTCTTTGCATTCCTTGGTTCCTGGAATGATTTCTTCGGGCCGTTGCTCTACTTGGTCGAGAACGAGGATCTCTGGACTCTGGGCATTGGACTCAACGCCTTCCAAGGGCTCCATCACGTGCAAACCAATATGTTGATGACTGCCTCGGCCCTCTTTATGGCGCCGGTAATCGTAATTTTCTTTTTCAGTCAGAAAGTTTTCATCGAAGGCGTTACCCTCACTGGCGTGAAGGGGTAGTAGAGTCAATGATTAACACAGCAGCTGGAGTCCCAGTGATTCCATCACTTATGCGCCAGATTAATGAGCGTCGGGTTATTGATACCTTGCGCTCAAATGGTGCGTTACATGCTGCTGAAATCGCTCGACATATTGGATTATCAAAGCCAACGACTGCCGAGATTCTTCGGGATTTAGTTGATTTTAGTTTAATTCGCGAAGTCGAACCCGGCGAAAGTGATTCAAAGCGAGCCCGCTTAGTTTATGAAGCGATTAGCGATCTAAAAGTCTCGCTTGCAATTGATATTGGAACTCGCTTTATTCGAGCCGCAATTGGTGATTTGAATTTAGTAACACGAAGCGAAGTCTCGATCGCAGTTACTTCTCTAAAGTTAAGTGATCTAACTAAGGCTATGCACAAAGCAGTTGACCAAGCTCTGAAAGAAGCTGGATTTAAGTTAAAAGATGTTGCCGCAATTACTGTTGGCACACCAGGTGTGGTTGATCAAAAGACTGGAATTGTCTCAATCGCGGGAACTATCGGTACCCTCGATGACGTTAATCTGGCAGATTTGATACAAACTGAGTTTGGTCTTTATCCAACTGTAGAAAATGATATCAACCTGGTAACTGTTGGCGAACAGAGCGCAGGCCATGGTGTTGGCGTAGATAACTTTGCAGTGCTGTCTGTTGGGTCAGGTTTAGGTTCGGGCATAGTTCTAAATAGAAAACTTCACCGGGGTCACCGTGGGGCAGCCGGTGAAGTTTTCTATGTTCCTTTCGGAGATCCTCATGATAAGCATCGCAGTGCGACCAACCCATCTGGTGATCGAATTGCTGAGATCACTCGTGAACTTGCTCGGAAGTATAAGAAATCAACTTTGGTTGAGCCATATTCCACAATTGAAATACTTAAAGCAGCAAAAGATGGTGACCCGCTTGGTCGCGCTGTTATTGAACAAGAGGCTGAGCGCATTGCGCTTTACGTCGCTGCAATTTCAGCAATTGTTGATGTCGAACTAGTTGTTTTATCTGGTGGAATTGGCCGTCAGGCAGATTTCTTCATTGCCCCAATTCGTAAATTGGTAAATGAAATCCTGCCTTTCCCGCCCAAAATCGAAGTTTCAAAGCTTGGTGAAAGTGGAATTCTGGTCGGCGCCCTTCAAATAGCCACTGCGCAAGCCTGTGATTTAGTCTTTCAGGCCCAAACCAGCGGTATCCCAAAACCAATTGCCGGGTCTATGTAGTGAAAGTTGCAGTAATTGGTGGTGGCTCTACCTACACCCCCGAACTTATCGATGGCATTTTGCAGCGTCATGAGCGCCTGCCAGTTTCAGTAATCCATTTAGTTGATATCGACTTAACTCGCCTGACGATAATTGCAGCTTTTGCAAAGCGAATGATCAAGGCTGCTGGCCGCGAAATCGACATTGAATTTTCTACCGATATCCGAAAAGCTGTTCGTGGTTCATCTTTTGTAGTTAGCCAATTTCGTGTCGGAGGCCAGAGCGCTCGCCATCGCGATGAACTGTTGGGACGCAAATACGGGTTGGTTGGTCAAGAAACTGTAGGTGTCGGCGGCTTTGCAAAAGCTCTTCGCACAATTCCGGTCGCCCTTAGCATCGCGCAAATAATTGAAGAAGAAGCGCCCGATGCAATGTTGCTTAATTTTACGAATCCAGCTGGGTTAATCACTCAAGCTCTAAAGACTCATGCACCTAAAGTTAAATCAATCGGTTTATGTAATGTGCCCTGGAATACCCGCATTGAAATTGCCGGTGCACTGAATGTTTCAGCCGATGTAGTTGAGTTTGACTATGTAGGACTAAATCATCTTTCTTGGATCCGCGGAGTAAAAGTTGCTGGAATAGATCGCAGTCCCGAAGCGCTTGCAGCTTTCCGAGGCTTAACTATTAATCAAGTGTCCAAGGGCGACTCACCTGCATGGATTCAAAGCACAATTGATTATTTACAAGCAATCCCTAATTACTACCTGCTTTATTACTACGAAGAAAAAGCTTGGATTGACTATCAACGAAATAATCCAACACGAGCAAGTGACGTTATGAAAATTGAAGATATTTTGATGGAAAAGTTTGCTGATGAATCACTTGTCACCAAGCCTGAAGAGTTAATGGAACGTGGCGGTGCCTATTACTCTGATTCTGCTGCCGAATTAATGGCTGATATTCATTGTGATGCAGGCACAGTGCACATCGTAAATACCTTAAATAATGGCGCTATTGCTGGCTTTCCTAATGATGCAGTTATGGAAATTCCTGCCGTAATAAGTAAAGATGGAGCCCAATCCATCAAAACTGGCGCACTGCGCCAAGATATTGATGCCCTTGTGCGTAACGTTAAAGATTTTGAAATGCTAACTATTGATGCTGCTGTAACGGGTAATGAGCAAAGTGCGCTACTTGCGCTGTTAGCTAATCCAATCGGCCCAGATAGCTCGCAGGCACGCGATTTATGGGCAGATTTACGCTCTGAAAATCGTGGTCTGATCGGAGCTTTCAATGAGTAAAGTTATTTTAGGCATTGATGGTGGCGGAACTAAGACGCATGCACTTTTAGTTGATTTAGCTGGAAACATCTTGGCGACTGCAGCTAATGGTGGGGCCAATTGGGAACGCACTGGTATTGCTGCAACTCAAGCAAGTTTGCAAGAGATTGTTAGTCAAGTACTTGGCGATGCTGGCTTAACTTCTTCCAACATCACCGCTGCTACTTTCGGATTGGCCGGCATTGATTGGGAGTCAGATAAGGAACTTTTTGCTCCGACTGTTAAAGCGCTTAACTTGCCATCTAATACAGTATTTATAAATGATTCGATCGCTGCCCTTTTTGCCGGAAGCCCAACTGGTATTGGGTGTGTTTCGATTGCTGGTACAGGTGGCAAAACTTCCGGAC
>JBIILF010000028.1:0-7699 GCA_044232785.1 Candidatus Planktophila sp.
AAATGAGCGTGTCATTAGCGCTGAAACAGCAGACAAAGTTCGTCTGATGATGGAGAGCGTGGTTTCTGGAAATGGAACTGCGCCATCTGCTGCAATCCCAGGTTATCGAGTTGCTGGAAAAACCGGAACAGCTAGTCGTTATAACGATATCTGTGGTTGCTATAG
Source organism: Candidatus Planktophila sp. (assembly GCA_044232785.1). Classification (GTDB taxonomy): domain Bacteria; phylum Actinomycetota; class Actinomycetes; order Nanopelagicales; family Nanopelagicaceae; genus Planktophila. The sequence goes on from JBIILF010000028.1 coordinate 166, forward strand.
CGGATACACCGTATCATTTATTGGATTCGCCCCAGCTGACGCTCCAAAATATGTAGTTTCGGTAACTATTCAAGATCCTAAGGGAATGCACTGGGGTGGCTACCTTGGCGGTCCAGTATTTAAAAAAGTAATGTCATTTGTTCTCGAGTCAAAGCACATTCCACCAACTGGTACCAAGATTATTCCGGTAGCTTTGAATGAGAAAGAACTAAATAAGGCGAAAGCAAAAGTAGCAATTAACTCTGCGAGCGGCACCCGCTAAAATGATGCGCCCTCACGAATTGATATCTGGGCGAAGCCTTCGTGAGGTTCGCGATCTAATTTCCGCTACCTCTAGTTTTTCAGATTTAGAGAGCATCAAAGTTACTGGAGTTTCAGTTGACTCTCATCAAATAGAAAATGGCGACTTATTCATTGCAGTCGCTGGTGAAAAAACACATGGCGCAACACATGCAGGTAGTGCGAAATTAAACGGCGCTGTTGCGGTTCTAACTGATGAAGTTGGCGCCGCTCTAGTTACAGATCTACCTGTGCTAATCGTTGCCGACCCACGTTCAGTAGCTGGCGTGATTGCCGCTTGGTTACACAACGAACCAATGCGAGATCTTTTCAGTGTTGCAGTTACTGGTACTAACGGCAAGACAACTGTCACTACATTGCTTTATCAAATTGCAATGGCAGCTGGTCGCCAAAGTGGGTTAATCGGAACAGTAGAGACTCGAATTGGCGATGAGGTTATTGCCTCAGATCGCACTACTCCTGAAGCTCCCGAACTGCAATCACTTGCCGCGGTAATGCGCGAGCGTCACATGCGTAATCTCTTTATGGAAGTTTCTAGCCATGCCATATCGCTAAATCGAATCGGTGGCTCAACTTTCAATATCGCAGCTTTCACTAACTTGTCACAAGACCACTTAGATTTTCATCCAGATATGGATGCGTACTTTGCAGCGAAAGCAGCGCTATTTAGCCATAAATATGCCGAAATCGCTTATGTAAATATTGATAATGAGTGGAGTGAAAGATTACTTGCTCTGCAAGAATTACCAGTAGTTAAAATCTCGCGCTCTACGCCATCTGCTGATTGGTATTTCGAGCGAATTGAAAGTGGAGTACGCAGCACCGAAATCGCAATTCGCGGCACTGGTGGGATTTTGATTGAAACGAAAACTAAACTTGCCGGTGATTTTAATCTGGATAATCTCCTGATGGCGATCGCGATATCTGTCGCCAGTGGAATTGATCCAATTGATATCGCAGCAATTACGCCAAATTTGGCTGGTGCAGAAGGGCGACTCGAGCAAGTAGATCTTGGGCAGCCATACAGAGCACTCGTCGATTATGCGCATTCGCCAGATTCGGTGATGCGAGTCTTGGATACGTTGCGCAAAAGTACAGATGGCAAAGTTATCGCCGTACTGGGATGTGGTGGAGATCGAGATAAGAGCAAGCGATCTCTTATGGGCGCAGCGCTATTGGCAGGATCTGACGTAGCTATATTTACTAGCGATAATCCGCGAAGTGAAGATCCAGCAGCAATCATGAAAGATATGGTTCTGGGTTTGAATCTAGCAAGTACAAGTGTGATTGAACTTGATCGCAAGCGAGCAATTGAAATTGCTGTCGCAACCGCCCGAGCTGGAGATGTACTTGTTTTGCTGGGCAAAGGTCACGAACAAGGCCAAGAAGTCAACGGTATAAAGCATGATTTTGATGATCGTCTTGTGCTTGCCGCAGCGATAGAGGCGGCACCATGATTAAATTAACCGCCCGCGAGATTTCCTTAATCGTAAACGGGTCACTTCATGGCGATGAAAATATCTTGGTAAGTAAATCTCCAGTCTTTGATTCCCGGCAAGCTATCGCGGGGTCACTATTTCTCGCACTTATCGGTGAAAATACTGATGGTCATAATTTCATTTCAGATGCCTTTGGAAATGGCGCCGTACTTGCTCTTACAACCAAAGTAGTTGATCAGCCGTGTGTTGTTGTGCCAGATGTCATGCAGGCGCTAGCTGATCTCGCAAAATTTGTCCGAGTTCAACTGAGCCAACTAAAGGTAATTGGCATAACCGGATCACAAGGCAAAACGACTACGAAAGATCTTCTTAATTTTATCCTCTCCTCAGTTGATGAAACCGTTGCTCCTGTCGGATCATTCAATAATGAACTAGGCGTACCGCTAACAATTCTCCAATGCAATGAAAAAACTAAATATTGCATTGTCGAGATGGGCGCAAGACATGTCGGAGATATTGCAGCACTTTGCGAGATCGCCAAACCTCATATCGGAGCTGTTCTAAAAGTTGGAAATGCGCATTTAGGTGAATTTGGATCTCGCGAAAAAATCGCACAAGCAAAGTCTGAATTAGCAACTGCGCTAACAAGTGGCGGGACCGCTGTTTTAGGCACCTATGATCAATTTACGCCTGCGATGAAAGTTGCCGAAGGCGTTGAAATAATTACTTTTGGCGAGCGCAGTGACTGTAATGTACGAGCAGCCGATGTTGAGATTCGCGAAGGTCGACCACACTTTGATTTAGTTACTAAAGATGGACGAGCAGCCGTTGGCATGAGGTTGGTTGGGCTTCATCAAATTCCTAATGCTCTGGCAGCAGCTGCTATCTCTAGCGCATTAGGTTTAAGTGTTCAGCAAATAGCCGGCGCACTTTCGATGGCCGAACTCGCAAGCAAGTGGCGAATGGAAATTTTTGAAGCTGATAATCGCTTAATGATTAATGATTCATATAATGCGAACCCAGAATCAATGGCTGCAGCGCTCCGCACCTTGGCGCTTTTCGCACAAGAGCGCGGCGGATCAGCTTGGGCAGTGCTTGGCAAGATGCATGAATTGGGACCGTCGGAAAAGAGCGATCACTCCGCAATTGGAAAATTAGTCAGCGATCTAGGCATTGATCATTTAGTCACTATTTCGATGCCGGCATATGCAGCTGATCTCTCCGGAGATAGCGATACTAAAGTCCACGAGTTCTCAAATAAGTCCGATGCACTTTTAATTTTAAATGAGATACAGGCGGGCGATGTACTGCTCGTTAAAGCTTCTCGCGCCGAACATTTTGAGGAAATCGCCCAAGAAATAGTTACTAACTGGCAAACTGGTGCTGGAAAGAGGGATGACGAGTAAATGAAACAGATCCTGCTCTCGGGTGCGATGGGGCTTTTCTTTGCCCTTTTTGGCACTCCAGCCCTTATCCGAATTTTGGCTAAACGTGGGTACGGTCAAATCATTCGTGATGACGGACCAACTTCACATCACACAAAACGTGGCACTCCAACAATGGGTGGCTTAATAATTATTTTCGCCTCTTTTGCAGGCTACTTCATAAGTCACGGAATTACGCAGACAGCTGTTACCGCTTCGGCACTATTAGTTATCGCACTAATTACCGGTTTAGGTTTTATTGGCTTTTTAGATGATTGGCTGAAAATATCGCGTGAGAAATCTATCGGCTTAAAGGGAAGATACAAGATCGTCGGCCAAGTTCTAGTTGCCGCAACTTTTGGATATTTTGGAATTAGGTTTGCAGATAGCGATGGTTTAACACCAATTTCGCTTAATCTCTCAGCAGTCCGCGATACCAGTATTGTGCTTGGCGCCGGTTTAGTTATTGTTTGGATTGCATTAATGGTGACGGCCACAAGTAACGGCGTAAATTTAACAGATGGTCTAGATGGATTAGCATCAGGTGCTTCAGTGATGACCTTCTTAGCTTTCATCTTAATTGGGGTATGGGAATTTGGTCAGAGCTGTGCAATCTCTCTTTCCGCTACTGCTGGCTGTTATGCAGTTCGAGATCCGCTTGACTTGGCAGTTTTGTCAGCATCCCTAGCTGGTGCTTGTACTGGCTTCTTGTGGTGGAATGCGTCACCTGCAAAAATATTCATGGGAGACACTGGTTCTCTTGCACTAGGTGGCGCTTTAGCGGGATTAGCTTGCACTTTGCGGGTTCAACTTCTGCTGATTCCACTAGGCGGTTTATTTGTAATCATTACGATGTCAGTAATTATTCAAACCCTTTACTTCAAAGCAACTGGCGGCAAAAGAATTTTCCGAATGGCGCCACTCCATCATCACTTTGAATTAAAAGGTTGGGGAGAAGTAACTATTGTGTTGCGATTCTGGATCATCGCTGGCTTGTGCGTGGCAGTTGGTTTAGGGCTTTTTTATGCGCAATGGGTAGCGCTTTAAGCGATTAATAAATGCCAATAATTCCAAAACTACTAACTCTTGGCGGCGTAGCTATAGACCAAGCGCAGCTATTAGTTTTAGGTGGTGGAGTTACGGGTCGATCTGTAGCCAGTACTTTGACCAAAATGGGTGCGCTCGTTTCAATTTATGACGAGAGTGAAAGTTCTGAGTTTGATTTTCCCAGAGTCTCGTTGAGCGAGCTAGCAACTATCGATTGGGCAGCTGCAGTTATTTCACCAGGCTGGAAGCCAAGTCATCCTGTTATTGCGGATCTGCGTAATCGTGAAGTAACACTGCTAAATGAGATTGATATTGCTTGGGAGATAAAGCAAGAAGTTGCCCCTAGCCAGAAGTGGTTAGCGGTCACCGGAACAAATGGAAAGACATCAACTGTCGAACTTACTGAATCTATTCTTAAAGCTACTGGAATTTCAGCATTCGCTTGCGGAAACGTAGGCACTCCAGTAATCGATGCAGTTACCTCAGATACAAAATATGATTATTTAGTTTTGGAGCTTTCATCTTTCCAGTTACATTGGACAGAAGCTGCTGAATTTGTGGCTTGTGGAATTCTAAATATTGCGGCAGATCACATCGATTGGCATGGATCAATGACTGAATATGCCAATGCAAAACTAGATCTGTTGAGCCGATCAGAAACGGCAATTTTAAATGGTGATGATGCGATGGTGGTAGAAGGCAGTGCGCATTGGACAGGCCGGAAAGTTTTTTACACTCTGCAAACACCAAAACCTGGCGAAATTGGCTTAGTTGAAAATCTGTTGGTTGATCGAGCTTTTGTCATAGACCCGATGGAAGCGGCAATGTTCTGCGAGTTAGCTGAAGTGCAGCCAACTGCGCCACATACTGTCTCTAATTCATTAGCTGCTGCTGGCTTAGCCCGATCGATTGGGGTTAGCCACGATGTCATTCGCGAAACTATAAAAAGTTTTAAGCCAGGCCGACATCGCATCGAGTTAGTTTTAGAGAGCGAAGGCATTCGTTGGATTGATGACTCTAAAGCAACTAATCCACATGCAGCACAAGCTTCAGTAATGGCCGAACTAAGTGTGGTCTGGGTGGCTGGGGGATTAGCGAAGGGAGCCGAGATGGGCGACCTTATTGCACAAGTTGGCTCACGTCTGCGCGGTGTTGTTTTAATTGGTACCGATCGCGAGTTATTTGCTAATGAATTAGCCCGAGATTATCCGAACGTTCCGTTAGTTCGAGTAGATCCAAAGCTCGAGCACGATCGCACCGCAACTGATAATGATTTTATGAATCGGGTAGTCATCGAGGCTGCTCGATTAGCTAAAAGCGGTGATGCGGTTTTGTTAGCACCTGCCTGTGCGTCAATGGATCAATTTATTTCCTACAGCGATCGTGGCGATCGCTTTGCCAAAGCAGTACGAGAAATAGTGGGTAAAAATGTCATCGCACGTTAAGCGCAGTAAGTTACTTCAACCATTTAACACATTTGCACTTTTTGCTATTTGCCTAACGGCATTGAGCATTTTGGGATTAGTGATGGTCTTTTCGGCTTCGACAATTTATTCCACCAAAGTTAACGGCAATACTTATGGAACTTTCTTGCGACAACTCTTAATATTGCTAGCAGCGCTACCAATAGGTTGGCTCGCGGCGAAATTGCGACTCAATCTGTGGCGCATCGTAGCTCGCTACTCACTGATCATTTCCCTTGTTTTATTGGCACTTCTGCATATTCCCGGTTTTGGTCGTGAGGTAAACGGAAATCTCAATTGGATTGGTTATGGTCCGGTTGTTATTCAGCCTTCGGAGTTCGCTAAATTCTTGATGATTCTTTGGGCGGCAGCCATGTTGGCTCAGTATGAAAATGCGGGAATCGTACGTGCAAATGTTTTAAAGCTAATCACACCTGGCTACTTCGCCGTACTAATTCTCGTTTTAATAGGTAAAGATTTGGGCACCGCTGCCGTTATAGGTGCAACCATGGCAGGTTTACTTTTTGTCTCTGGCATTCCACTTAGATTATTCGGAACGATTTCAGCTATTGGTATGGCGGGGATTAGCGTGCTCATATTGACTGCGCCATATCGAGCAGAACGTTTCTTAGTTGTCCTTAATCCATTCGCCGAAGGTGATTATAAAAATTATGGTTGGCAGCCGGCGCATAGCTTGATGGGCTTAGCAACCGGAGGCTTAGTGGGTGTTGGGCTCGGAGCCAGCAGGCAGAAATGGGGCTACTTAGCTGAAGCTCATACCGACTTTATTTTCTCGGTAATTGGCGAAGAACTTGGTTTGCTAGGAACGCTGGCGACAATTTTATTATTTACTGGTTTGATCTTTGCAATTTTTCGGATCGCAATGAGAGCTACTGATCCAATGGTTCGTTTTACTTGCGCAGGTATCGGTATCTGGATTGCGGTCCAATGTGTCTTTAATATCGGTTCAGCGGTTAGCTTGGTACCGGTAGTAGGCGTGACACTTCCCTTAATTTCATATGGTGGCTCATCTCTGATCGCAACCTATATTGCGCTTGGTTTTGTATTGGGTGCAGCCTTGCGCGACCCAGAAGTCGCTCGCGGAATCAGAGAATTCAGAAAGTCAGATCCTAAATGAAAATAGTATTAGCAGGAGCTGGAACTGCTGGGCATATTGAGCCTGCGCTAGCTGTTGCTGATGCCTGGCAAAATGAGTATCCGAGTTGTGAATTTGAATTTGTAGGCACATCAACTGGGCTGGAAAATATTTTGGTTACCAGCGCGGGTTATAAGTTGAGCCAAATTCCGAAAGTGACCTTGCCACGCTCGCTTTCGCCAAGAGCGCTACTGGCGCCAATTAAGTTTGGCCAGGCGCTAATGAAGTCACAGCAAATAATTCGAAATGCAGATTGCATAATTGGTTTCGGTGGCTATGTATCGGCTCCTATCTATCTGGCTGCTGCAATTCGCAGAACTCCATTTGTGGTGCACGAAGCAAATGCAATTCCCGGTTGGGCAAATAAATTGGGCGCATTTCTAGGTGGAGCAATGGCAGTCGGTAAGCCGGTCAAAAGTGGAAAATTTAAAAACGCAGACGTCGTCGGACTTCCCTTAAAGCCAGCAATAATCACGGCGCTAGATATTTCAAAAAATGATTGGCCTGCCGCACGAAAGGTGGCAAAAGAACGCCTTGGTATCAAATCTGATAAACCACTAATTCTCATCATGGGCGGCTCACAAGGTTCAGCCGCGATCAATTCGGTTGTTGCTTCGGCGCTCCCAAATTTATTAAGTCAGTTTGAAGTTTTACATTCGATCGGCGGCAAGAATCCGCTGCCTTTGGCTACCGAGGGATATCGGC